>JALQTG010000294.1 GCA_023264075.1 Crocinitomicaceae bacterium | reverse complement strand
AATAGTAAGCCCCCGAAAGTATTCGCGCTAATATCCGTCCATGAAAATCCCCAGTCACTGCTTAGTCCGTCCAGAACTTCAAATGAAAGTAAGTAACCAGTGCTCGCAGCAGCTCCTATGAGAAGACTTTTTTTTTGGTCGAAACCTGTCCATATGTAACTGTGATAAATCGATTGGTGGATGAGGTATCCCGTGAAAGCATGTCCGGCCTTGTCCATTTGATACCATTGCGTTGCATCATCTCTAAATTTGAATCCATTCGCTCCTAGGTCGTCGTACCAAATAGTACCCAGACCAATAAGGCTCCCAACCGCTGTTGAACCTACGCCAATTGATAAACCGATCGTTCTTTTCTTATTAAAAGTGTCGCTCGGTTCAGAGAAGTTGGTCTGCTGAGAGATGCTCAAAGAAGCAATGTGTATCCATAAAATGAGAAGCAGACATTTCATGAAAACAAAATTAGCTAATTTTTATGAAGCTGGTGTGTCATGGAAGTTCTGGGTTTACTCAATTTCGATTATTGAATAAAATGGCACTGCAACCTTGAAACTATTTTTCAAGTTGAACCTCGTAAGTGAATTCTACGATATCTCCAATTTTTGAAGAGGAGGCCATCCCAAAATCAGTTCGATTGAGTGTGGAACTTCCCCATATTACAATAACCGGGTAGCCGTCTTTTTCTCCTTTTCCGATAAGTTTTAGCTTGACTTCTAATTCTTTAGACACCCCCATCATCGTAAAATCTCCAGTAACCAATAATCCATCGTCTATTTGTGAGATAGATTTTGATACAAAAGTGATTTCGGGATATTTTTCTTCGTGAAAATAATCTTTTTCCATAAGGTGCTCATCTCTTGGACCAATAAAGGTAGTGAGTGATTTTACAGGAAGAGTGACTTGAATTGTTGAGTTTTCGATGATCTCTTTAATGTCAAAATTGCCCTTTACAACTTGAAATTCTCCTTTTGTCCTGCCTTTTTCTGGACCGAGTTCAAAGAATATCTTGGAATTTTCTTCGTTTATTTTCCACTTCCCAATGGCTTCTTCAACCGATTTTCCCTCTGGTTCTCTTACGACGTTGTTGGGCGAACTCTGATCTTTGGTTTCGGTTTCAATCCCTAGAGATGCTAGATCAATAGAAGATGATTGCTGCACTGGTAAGATGTATGGTGTAACAAGAAAAATAATACCTACCGTAATCAATTTCAATCCAATGAAGGTATAATCTTTAAAGAGCGAAAATAGTATACTAATTAATGCCAAACTAACAAGAACAGCTGCTAAAGATAATACTCCACCTAATCGCTCGAGCTGCGTGTAGGCAAAAGCCAAAGCTCCAATAGTAATAAAAGGGAGGACAATTGCTTTTAGTGTAAGAATTGCCTTCCACTTTCCAGAATTGAATCTAGCAAGAAGAAGGAGTAAATCGTAGATGAGAATCATGAAGCCTCCAACAAAAGCTCCTTCTAATATTTCTCCTCGGGTGAAGTCGAGGTTGTCATAGCCTCCATATTCTAATAAGATCAACATGGCTACAATTAAATAGAGAGCGCTCCCTGCACTTAATATAATATCATTTTTAAGTCCTAATTTATTTCGCGCAACGAGAGAAGCTCCTGTATAGAAAGTTCCTGCTAACAAAAGGCCAGCATATCCTGAAAGAAATATTCCAAGAGCAGATATTCCACCGATAAAAGCATATGAAACAAGACTTTCAAGGTAGTTGTCTTCATTGTCAGCCCATCGGATACTGCCAAATCGAATGATCAAATTACTAATCCCTAACTTTGCTAAATGGGTAAGGAAAGGAGTTGTAGCGCTCAATACAGCAATCACCAAGATTCCATCTATTCCGTCTGTTCCACTTCCGAGAAATGAAGTAAGCTGAATTTGAGGAGCTAAAAATAAGGTTCCCGTCAATGCAATAGGTAATAAGTTCCATCCCAAACTGTATTTATGTTTGGTAAGTTCTCCCAAAAAGAACAATATGCTTAATATCGATAACAGATATAGTGGCAGCGGTGCAACTCCTTCTGATCCTTCCACAGAAAAATAGTCAATTGACAAGATTAAAACGACCAAGCCAAGTATATAATGACTTATGGCTTTAACACTTCCTCCTATGTTTTTTGCAAATGCAGTCGTGGTAATTATACCTGAAAACAAACTAAATAATACTGTAAAAGTTACCATGGTAAATAAATTTATATCAAATATACGGTAATTATTTTAACTCACTTCATGAATTATTTATATCCTCCTTTTTTTGAAGTCTGTGCAGTAAAAAAGGGATGCAAGAACTGCATCCCTTTTAACTTTTATTTACTTATTAGATCAAAGAAGTTAAGATTATTATCCTCTTACTTCTTTTCTTCATCCACTTCTTCAAAGTCCACATCAGTCACTTCATCATCCGCATTTTCTGCAGTAGCTGAAGTTTCATGTGCTCCACCTTGGTCGGCATTTGCTGCATTGTACATGTCTTGAGAAGCTGCTTGGAAAACTGTATTTAGTTTTTCAGATGCTGCATCCATTTGAGCAATATCTTTCGCTTCGTAAGCCGCTTTTAATTCTGCCAATGCTTCTTCAATTGGTTGTTTTTTGTCAGCTGGAATTTTATCACCATACTCACTCAATTGACGCTCAGTTTGGAAGATTAAAGAATCTGCTTTGTTGATTTTATCAACTTCTTCTCTTTTCTTTTTGTCGCTTTCTGCATTTGCCGCAGCTTCGTTTTTCATTCTTTCGATTTCTTCATCGCTCAAACCAGAAGAAGCTTCAATCTTAATCGACTGCTCTTTACCAGTTCCTTTGTCTTTGGCAGAGATATTCATGATACCATTTGCATCGATATCGAAAGTCACCTCAATTTGTGGTTCACCTCTTCGTGCTGGTGGAATATCTGTTAACTGAAAACGACCTAACGTTTTGTTATCTGCTGCCATTGATCGTTCACCTTGCAACACGTGAATATCTACTGAAGGCTGGTTGTCCGCTGCTGTTGAGAATACTTCTGATTTCTTTGTAGGAATCGTTGTATTTGCTTCAATCAACTTTGTAAGTACTCCACCCATAGTCTCGATACCCAATGATAATGGAATCACATCAAGTAGCAATACATCTTTAACTTCACCTGTCAACACTCCACCTTGAATTGCCGCTCCAATCGCAACAACTTCGTCAGGGTTAACACCTTTGGAAGGCTCTTTTCCGAAGAAGTTCTTAACCGCATCCTGAATAACCGGGATACGTGTAGAACCACCTACTAAAATCACTTCATCAATATCACTAGTTGAAAGTCCAGCATTTTTAAGTGCAGAACGACAAGGAGCGATCGTTCTTTCCACGATAGAAGAAATCAATTGCTCAAATTTTGAACGTTGTAAAGTTCTTACTAAGTGTTTTGGCACTCCGTCAACTGGCATGATATAAGGCAAGTTGATTTCAGTTGAAGTAGTTGAAGAAAGCTCGATTTTCGCTTTTTCAGCCGCTTCTTTTAAACGTTGAAGCGCCATTGGGTCTTTTGTAAGGTCCAATCCTTCATCTTTTTTAAATTCTTCTGCTAACCAGCTAATGATGGCTTCATCCACATCATCTCCTCCAAGGTGGGTGTCTCCGTCTGTAGCAAGTACTTCAAATACACCATCACCTAATTCAAGGATAGATACATCGTGTGTTCCTCCACCAAAGTCGAAGACAACAACTTTTTGTTCAACATTTTTTTTGTCTAGTCCATATGCGAGGGCAGCAGCAGTTGGTTCATTGATGATACGCTTGATGGTTAAACCAGCGATTTCACCTGCTTCTTTTGTCGCTTGACGTTGCGCATCGTTGAAGTATGCAGGAACAGTGATAACCGCATCTGTTACGCTAGAGCCTAGATAAGCCTCTGCATCCTCTTTTAGTTTGCTAAGGATCTTAGCCGATATCTCCTGCGGCGTGTAGATCTTTCCT
>JALQTG010000188.1 GCA_023264075.1 Crocinitomicaceae bacterium | reverse complement strand
CATATCAAAAATTGAAACCATCCGCAATGAAGTTAGGCTCAGCATTTCAAAAGATTAATTTTCTAAGGGATTTAAAAGCAGATTTTCATGCGTTAGGTCGAACGTATTTTCCAGGAGTAATTATGGAAGAATTTAACGACGCGGTGAAGAAAGAAATAGAGGCGGACATAGAAAAGGATTTTTATGCGGGTTACGAAGGTATAAAACAGCTACCTAAAGACGCTCGTTTTGGTGTATATATGGCATATATTTATTACTATAAACTCTTCAAAAAAATTAAGGACACGCCTGCTTATGTAATTTTGAATGAGCGTGTCCGAATTCCTGACAATAAAAAATATAGACTATTTGTTTCCTCCTACTTACGAAACAGCCTAAATATGGTGTAGAAATGGAGGAGGTTATCTTAGTCAACACTCTCGACGAGCAAATTGGAACATTTGAAAAGATTGCTGCACATGAGCAGGGTTTATTACATCGTGCGTTCTCTGTACTCATTTTTAATGATAAAGGAGAGTTATTGATTCATCAAAGGGCGCATGAAAAGTACCATTGTGCGGGTTTGTGGACGAATACCTGTTGTTCTCATCAGCGTGTAGGAGAGTCTAATGAACAAGCTGCTCTTCGCAGATTACAAGAAGAAATGGGGTTCTCCGTGCCTGTTCAATCTATTGGTTCTTTTGTTTATCAGGTAGAATTTGACAATGGTCTTACTGAACACGAATTGGATCATGTATTAATAGGTAGGTTCGATGATCAACCAGCTCCAAATCCTTACGAGGTCGCCGACTGGAAATACATCGACCTTCAAGAATTAGAACTCGAAATGAAAAACAAACCGGAACAGTTCACTTTTTGGTTTCATGAAATAATGCACCGTTTTGGCGCAGATTTAAAAAAGAAATTATGATGAAAGTTTGCCGAAGAACAACGTTTAATTCAGCGCATCGCCTACTTAACAAAAATTGGTCAGATGAAAAGAATCAAGAAGTGTTCGGAAAGTGTAATTCACCAAATTACCATGGCCACAACTATACCCTTGAAACTTGGCTGGAAGGAGAGGTTGATCCAGATACGGGCTACGTTATTGATTTAGGTGTTTTAAAAGAGATTATTAAAGAAGAGGTGGAAGACCCGTTTGACCATCGCAACTTAAATTTAGACGTTCCCGATTTTTATGATTTGAACCCTACAGCAGAAAATATCGCGCTAGTTATTTTTAGAAAACTAAAGTTGCGTCTTCCGAACTATAAAATGACTATACGCCTCTACGAAACACAAAATAATTTTGTTGAATATACTGAAGACTATTAGTAAGACAACCATGATGCATTTGACGCTAGAGGATATTCGCCAATTAGAAAAACGACACCGTGCGAACTTGATTAACTCAATAACTGGAGTGAAAAGCGCGAACCTAATAGGAACAAGAAATAAAGAGGGAAATACCAACCTGTCAATCGTGAGTTCTGTTGTTCACTTGGGTTCAAATCCAGCACTTATTGGATATATTCAGCGGCCTCGGGGAGTAGAGCGTCACACCTTTAAAAATATAATTTCAACAAAAAAGTATACCATTAATGCTATACATAGCGCGATTATTCACCCGGCGCATAAAACCTCGGCGCGTTATCCTCGAGAAAAATCGGAATTTGAAGAAACGGGTCTTACGCCAGAATGGCTCAATGATTTTTATGCTCCTTTTGTGAAAGAATCAAACATCAAAATAGCCATGGAATTAGTGGAGGTGATTCCAATTCCTATGAACGACACCGAGTTAGTAGTGGGAAAAGTACTGGAGATTTACTTTCCGAGCACGATTTATAAAACAGATGGTCACTTGGCGGTATATGAGTCAGGAACGGTCGGAATTAGTGGATTAGACACGTATTTATCCACCGAAAAAATCGCACGGTACTCCTATGCTAAACCAGACGAACCGATAATTGAAATTTAAGATGGTTTTATTTTGGCATCGAAGAGATTTACGTATCGAAGATAATGCGGGTCTTCATAAGGCATTGAGGTCAAATAGCAACGTGCAGCCCATTTTTATTTTTGATACAACAATTTTAGACGAGTTACCGAAGAATGATCAACGGGTACTTTTTATCTACCTAGAAATTCAACGGTTAAAGAAAGAATACAACGCGTTAGGTTCTGATCTTCATGTGTATTATGGTAAACCAATGGCAATTTTTAAGGAGTTAATTAAGAAAGAGAACATTTCACAGGTGTTCACGAATCGAGATTATGAGCCTTATGCCTTGGAGAGAGATAAAACCATTTACGAATTACTTAAACAACACAACATATCATTTATTGGCGCAAAAGATCACGTGGTTTTTGAGAAAGATGAGGTGCTAAAAGATGATGGGTTACCGTACAAAGTTTTTACGCCCTATGCGAATAAATGGAAGTCACTAGTTACTCCAGATACGTTAACTCCATACAACATTAAGGAACACACAGAAAACCTGTCAAAATCAACAGAAGTAACCAAACTAATCGCCTTGAAGGAAATGGGTTTTAGTGACGAGCAACGAGTAGAGTTCCCTTTAAGAAAAGCGGATGAAAACACGATTAAATCGTATCACAACACCAGAGATATTCCAAGTATTACAGGAACAACTAGAATGAGTTTACATTTGCGATTTGGTACAATTTCTATCCGCAGCTTGGCTAAAAAAGCGTATAAAAACGAAAAATACCTCAACGAACTAATTTGGAGGGATTTTTATCAAATGATTATTTATCATTTTCCTCATACTGTTTCTCAATCATTCAAATCGCAGTACGACGCTATACCTTGGGAAAACAATGAAGCTCATTTTAAAGCGTGGTGTCAGGGAAAAACAGGTTATCCGATCGTGGATGCTGGAATGAGAGAGTTGAATGAAACGGGGTTTATGCACAATCGCGTGCGGATGATTGTGGCAAGCTTCCTCACCAAACACCTGTTAATCGACTGGCGTTGGGGAGAGGGGTATTTTGCCGAAAAATTACTCGATTTTGAATTAGCGAGTAATGTTGGCGGATGGCAATGGGCAGCATCTTCTGGCGTAGATGCACAACCGTATTTTAGAGTGTTTAATCCCTACAGCCAGCAAGAGAAGTTTGATAAAGAACTAAAGTATATCAAAAAATGGGTGCCAGAGTATGGTACAGATAGCTATCCACCACCTATTGTCGAGCATAAGTCCGCCCGACAAAAAGCGATTGATACGTATAAAAAGGCGCTGAGGGATTAATCCTTCAGCATCCCATACAATTCATCTTTCAAAGCAAGACGCTTTATGCGCAT
>JALQTG010000078.1 GCA_023264075.1 Crocinitomicaceae bacterium | reverse complement strand
AAGCAAAATCTGATTCTCACAACATGCCATCAGATATTGAAGGAGTTAGCAATCGTCCTGAAATTAATAATCTTCTAAACATCTATGCCGCTGTATCAAATCAGGATAAAAGCGAGGTCATAGATCAATTCTCAGGAAAGGAAATTTCTATTCGCAACCTTTCTAGCATCATCCAGGCGCGTATGGAAGAAATCATTGAACACGTATATTACGAAATAAAGAATTCTGGGTATGAGAAACGCTTAATTGGAGGAATCGTTGTAACAGGTGGTGGTGCCGAATTGAAAAACATTACTCAGTTGTTCGAATACATTACAGGTATGGACAGCCGTGTTGGATATCCAAACGAACACCTCGGCAAGTCCTCCACGGAAGAGTCCTTAACCAGTCCTATGTACGCAACGGGAATTGGCCTTGTTTTGAAAGGATTTGAAACAAAAGAAAAACAAAAACGCTCGCAGCTAGCGATTAAGTCTCATTCGAAACGAACTAAGGGATCTTTCTTTGACAAAATCTTAGAGAAAGGTAAGAGTTGGTTCGAGGAAGATGTGTAGGGCCATCATAATTTAAGAGTAAAAAACATAAATATAAAACAACAACAATATGGAATTCGATTTGCCAAAAGACCAAGCTTCAATTATTAAGGTAATTGGTGTAGGAGGAGGAGGAAGCAACGCCGTTAATCACATGTATAACCAAGGGATTAAAGGGGTTGATTTTATCGTTTGTAACACTGACCGTCAAGCATTGGATATTTCCCCAGTACCTTTTAAAATTCAGTTGGGACCATCATTGACAGAAGGCCGTGGAGCTGGTTCTATTCCTGAAATTGGTATGAATGCTGCGATTGAAAATATCGAAGAAATTCGTGAGATTTTATCGAAAAACGCGAAAATGATTTTCGTTACTGCCGGAATGGGTGGTGGAACGGGAACTGGAGCGGCTCCGGTAATAGCAAAAATTGCCCGTGAAATGGGGATTTTGACCGTTGGTATTGTTACTGTTCCATTTAGTTTTGAGGGTCGTAAGCGCCGTCAGCAGGCAGAAGAAGGACTTGAGAACATGCGTGAAAGTGTTGATACATTGTTGGTTATCAATAACGAACGTTTACGTGAAATCTCTGGGAATTTGACGTTAGGGAACGCTTTCGCTCAAGCGGATGATGTGCTCACTACTGCGGCGAAAGGAATCGCAGAAGTGATTTCAGTGACAGGAGCAATCAACGTCGATTTTAACGATGTGAATACTGTAATGAAAGATTCTGGTGTTGCTATTATGGGGTCTGCAATTGCTTCTGGCGAGAACAGAGCGATCAAAGCTGTTCAAGAGGCATTAACATCACCGTTATTAAATGACAATGACATCGCTGGAGCAAAATACGTCCTATTGAACATCACCTATGGTGATCAAGAAGTGTTGATGGATGAGATTTCCGATATCACAGACTATATTCAGGACGAAGCGGGATCTACGGCTGACGTTATCTGGGGCCATGGATATGACGAAACACTGGGAGATGCATTAAGTGTTACGCTGATTGCAACAGGTTTTCAACAAACGCCAATTACTGGTTTTGAGAAAGCACCAGAGCGCAAGGTTCAAGTGTTGGAAGACGAACATAAAAAGGAAATTGTAACCCAGTTGGAGAAACCAACATCTACTAATACTTATGAAGCTAAAGTAGAGGAGCCATACATAAAGTCCGTTGACGTTGAACCTTCTGCGGAATCGGAAGTGACTGTAAATGAAGAGCAGAAAGAAGAGGATGCTACGTTCAATTGGGAAATCAGAACGGTTGTGGATGAGGTAGAAGAGTCTACACAAGCCCCCGATTTGTTTGACTCAACAACAGCTGAAGAGCCAGCCAAAGCGGAAACATCAACTGAAACTGAAGCGGAGGAAAAAGAGGTGAAGCGTTATTTCTTGGAGGATGACATGGAGGCAGAAGCGAGTTTAGAGGATGTTACTGCAAAAACAGTATTGACGCCTGAAGAGCAACAACGTCGCGCTCAAGAAAGAATGGAGCGTATTCATGAGTATACATCTCATTTAAAGCGTGCTGATGGTATTGATGAATTAGAGCGTGAACCGGCGTTCAAACGACGTAAAATTCAATTGGATGATGCACCTCATTCTTCAGACGAGAACATTTCACGCTTTGAAATTTCTGGAGATAAAGACAACAATACAACGTTGAGAGGTACCAACTCTTTCTTACACGATAATGTAGATTAATATGGCACTAACAGAACAAATTAATAACGATATCAAAGAGGCCATGAAGGCCCGTGAAAAAGAAAAGTTAGAAGCCCTTCGTGATATTAAGTCAAAACTTCTTTTGGAGGCGACTTCTGGCTCAGGAGAAGGGATTTCGGAAGCAACCGAAAACAAAATCATCTTGAAAATGCACAAACAACGTATGGATGCATACGCGATTTACGTAGAACAAGGAAGAGAGGACTTGGCCAAAGACGAGTTGTTCCAAGCGCAGATCATTGAGGCATACATGCCAAAAATGCTCTCCGAGGAGGAAGTGAAGGCTGAAGTAGCAGCGGTAATTGCCGCAGTTGGTGCTTCTGGTCCTCAAGATATGGGGAAGGTAATGGGAACTGTCACCAAAAAACTGGCTGGAAAAGCGGATGGAAAAGCCATAGCAGATATGGTGAAAGCATTGCTAAACAATTTATGAGAAAGAGAATCGATTATTATAATGCTGAAAGTAGAAAGTTGGTTGCAGATACGGCAACCAACTTTTTGCTTTTCATAACCCTATTCTTGGTTCATCTGCAGGGTGAAACACAAATCTTGAACAACAAGACTGGAGAAGCATTTACTGATCGACCATTTTTCAATGCCCAAGTCATCAAGCAAAATAGGATTCAAACAATTTCTGGAAAATTTACAGGTAAAAAGGTTAATGATATTTTACGTACTACTGAATTAGAGCGGAAGTATTTTTTTGATCCTGAAGGTCGAATAATTAAGACATATGAGACCATTCAAGCCGAAAAAGGACGAGATACTATTGTTACTTATTGGGAGTATGACATGCTCGGAAATGTTTCCGTAATTCGCACTGCCGATCAATACGGGTTTTATGCAACACATTATTCGTATGACTCATTGCAACGTGTTGTTCGCGAAGAATTTCGGCGGAACCTCAACCAGAATAAAAGTAGCATTGGTTTTGAGTTGGGAGATGAGTTTGTAGTGTCTTATGAAACCTCTCGTTATGAAACTTATCCAGGTCAAGAAAAACGCATTGTTTACAATAGCTATGACCAACCTTATAAAGAAGAAATTAGTTATTTCGATGAAGATGGTTTTTTAATTGAAAAGATGGATCGGTTAAGACGTACATCTGGGATTAAACAAACAAACTATTTTTACAATGAAAAAGGCTTATTGGATAGTCTCTTAATCACCTCAAATCAAACAGGTAGCTCTTCCAGATTATTCACTTATGAATACGATAATTTTGGAAATTTATTGAGTCAGCAGTATTATAAGAATGGGTTTCATACAACCGAGTTTCAAGTGATATATCACCGTGAAACAGCACTTCTGAATTACATTCTGACACGCGAAATCTCAACCAACTACATTACCATTTTGAGCCTGGACAACTATACTTTTTTTAATAAAGGAGAGGTGATTTTACAAGAGGATTAGGAAGTCTTCGTAGCTTTTCTAAAAAAAACACAAAATATTCACTTTGCTACTTCGCATAAACACAATTTAAGTAAATTAGCAATCTTAAGAATAATTCTAGTGTCGGACAGCGTTGTAATTATCCCTACCTATAATGAAATGGAGAACATTGAAAAGATGGTTCATCAAGTCTTTTCGTATGAAAAAGAATTTCATTTGTTGGTGGTAGATGATAACTCGCCTGATGGTACTGCGGAAAAAGTAAAAGAACTTCAAACCGTTTATCCTGGAAGACTTCACCTTATTCAACGTGAAGGCAAGTTAGGTTTGGGAACCGCTTATATCAGGGGTTTTGATTGGTCGCTTGAGCATAATTACCAGTATATTTTTGAAATGGATTGTGATTTTTCGCACAACCCTGACGACCTCATCCGGTTGTATGCAGCATGTGCTGAAGGTGGTGCGAAACTGGCAATAGGTTCGCGTTATTGCAAAGGAGGAAAAATAAAGAACTGGCCTGTTTCTCGTGTGTTGATGTCCTACTTTGCCTCTATTTATGTACGCATGATTCTGTGGATTGGAATTAAAGATACTACGGCAGGCTTCAAATGTTACACGGCAGAAGCCCTGCAGAAAGTGAACTATTCCGAAATACCTTTCAAAGGATATGCGTTCCAGATTTTTATGAAATATGGCGTTCGTAAGCACCGATTAAAAATCATTGAAGTACCAATTACCTTTATTGACCGCCAGTATGGAGAATCAAAAATGAGTACAGGGATTTTCAAAGAAGCCATTTTTGGAGTTTGGAAAATGCGCAGTATGAAACTTTAATGGCAGTATGAAATACTTGATCAAAGGGGGAATCATTGTGAATGAAGGGAGACTTCTTCACGCAGACGTTCTCATTAATGGACAATGGATTGAAAAAATCGGAAGTGGATTAGCTGATTCTTCGGCGACAGAAATTAATGCGGAGGGCATGTATGTAGTGCCAGGAAGTATAGATGACCAAGTTCATTTTCGTGAGCCTGGATTGACCCATAAGGGAGATTTGTATACAGAGAGCAGGGCAGCTGTAGCTGGAGGAATCACTACCTTTATGGAGATGCCGAACACCGTTCCGAATGCATTGACGCAAGAATTATTGCAAGATAAGTATGATCGCGCAGCTCAAGTGAGTTTGGCGAATTATAGTTTTTTTATGGGTGCTTCCAATGATAATATTGAAGAGGTACTTAAAACAAATCCACAAGAAGTTTGTGGTGTGAAAGTATTTATGGGTTCCAGTACGGGAAATATGCTCGTAGATGCCCCAGATACATTGAATAAAATATTTGGCGAAGTTCCAACGCTGATTGCTACTCATTGCGAAGATGA
>JALQTG010000010.1 GCA_023264075.1 Crocinitomicaceae bacterium | reverse complement strand
TCAAAAACAAAAGCGATTATCCCTGTCGACATCGGTGGTTGGCCATGTGATTATGACGAATTATTTGCATTAGCGAATAACTATGCACATCTATTTACCCCAACAAATCCCTTACAAGAAAAGCTTGGGCGGATTGCGATTATTGCGGATGCCGCCCATTCATTCGGCGCGCGCTACAAAGGCAAGGTCGTAGGGAGCGTTGCCGACATTACCGTGTTTTCATTTCATGCCGTTAAAAACCTGACTACTGCTGAAGGAGGCGCCATTGCGTTTAACCTACCTGAAGCATTTGATCACGAGCAAATCTATAAAGAGTTCTGCATAAAAATCCTTCATGGACAGTCGAAAGACGCATTAGCAAAAACACAAAAAGGAGCTTGGCGCTATGATGTAGAAGAGCCTGGTTTCAAATGTAACATGACCGATTTACAAGCCGTTATTGGCCTAATTGAATTGGGGCGCTACGCGGAGAACCTTGCACGCAGAAAAGCGATTTTCGAACGCTACTCCGACGCATTTCGCATCGACCAACGCTTGCTTACACCAATTTTTCAAACCAACGATAAGTTGAGTTGCTATCATTTGTACCAATTAAGAATTGAGGGTGCATCTGAACTGCAGCGCGATGAAATTATTACTGAAATTTCGGAACAAGACGTAGCAGTGAATGTACATTTTCAACCATTGCCCTTATTAACAGCCTACAAGAAAAGAGGTTACTCCATCGATAATTATCCAGCTGCTTATTTGAGGTATGCCAATGAAATTTCACTCCCTGTTTATTACGATTTAACAGATGAACAGGTTCAAACGGTGATCAATGCAGTACTTCGTTCCATACAAAAAGTGATGGGATAACAACTAATGAAACGAATTTTTGACATCCTCTTTTCCCTGATTGTTTTAACGGCTTTCCTTCCGTTTGGAATTGTCATTGCGATGATCATTTTGTTGACATCAAAAGGAGGTGTTTTCTATGTTCAAGAGCGCATTGGCCGTTACGAAAAACCGTTTGGCCTCTTGAAATTCAGAACCATGCGTAAAGACGCCGATAAGTTAGGAAAGCTCACTGTCGGGATGCGAGACCCCAGGATTACAGGAATCGGATATTTCTTACGAAAATATAAATTGGATGAATTCCCTCAATTCATTAACGTGCTGCTGGGCTCTATGAGCGTAGTGGGACCTCGACCAGAGGTGAAAGAATACGTTGACCTGTACACGCCCGCTCAAAAGCAGGTGTTAAACGTGAAACCTGGAATTACGGATTATGCTTCGCTTGAATATTTTGAGGAAAATGAACTTCTCGGCAAAAGCGCTGACCCCCGCAAAACATACATTGAAGAAGTTATGCCAGCAAAACTAGAACTGAATAAGAAATACGCGAGCAATCCAAGCATTGGCCAAGATGTTAAAATTGTTTGGAAGACGTTTGTAAGGGTGATTTCTTAAAATTCCGTGTGCGATAGGGAAAATAGTTACAGGTTGTTGCGCTTCGCACAGTTGCAGGCTTGATGCATTTATCGTGTTTCGTTTTTATTCACGATGCTTCGCATGGCCGAATAATCATTCCCTGATACGAACTTCAAAGGTGAGGACAACAGCGTTTTATGTAAAGACGCAACCTGAAACGGACGAAGTCCCTGTAACCCGCAACATTATTTTAAAAAGACATTGAATGAAAACAAAAACATTAAAAAAGAATAAAGTAAACGTGGTAACCTTGGGTTGCTCTAAGAACTTGTTTGACTCGGAGGTGCTTATGGCGCAATTGAAAGCGAATAAGTTTGAGGTGGAACATGAGTCGATGGTCGATGACTCTTCTATTGTGATTATCAATACGTGTGGGTTTATCGATAATGCAAAACAGGAGTCGATTGACACTATTTTGCGCTATGCAGATGCGAAGAAAGAGGGACAAGTAGACAAATTATACGTTACGGGTTGTCTTTCTGAACGCTACAAGGATGATTTAGAAACGGAAATCCCTGAAGTAGATGCATATTTTGGTACGCGCGAACTTCCTCGTTTATTGAAGACGTTGAAGGCAGATTATAAGCATGAGTTGGTAGGTGAGCGCTTGTTGACAACACCTTCTCACTATGCGTATTTCAAAATTGCCGAGGGATGTGATCGTCCGTGTGCGTTTTGCGCGATTCCGTTGATGCGCGGAAAGCATGTTTCAACCCCGATTGAAGATTTGGTGAAGCATGCCGAAGCACTAGCTGCTCAAGGGGTGAAGGAGTTGATGCTGATAGCACAGGACTTGACGTATTATGGGTTAGACATCTACAAGAAGCGGAATTTGGCTGAATTGATTGAGCGGTTAAGTGAAGTGGATGGAATCGAATGGATTCGTTTGCACTATGCATTTCCAGCTGGTTTCCCAAGAGACGTGTTGGATGTGATGAAAAACAATCCCAAGGTATGTAATTACTTGGATATGCCCTTGCAGCACGGAACAACAAAAATGCTTCAAGCGATGCGTCGCGGAATTACCCGAGAAAAAACAGATGCGTTGATTCAAGAGATACGTGAAAAAATACCTGGAGTTGCTATTCGTACAACCTTGATCGCTGGATTCCCAGGTGAAACAGAAGAAGATTTCCAAGAAATGTACGATTGGGTAGAGCAATCCCGTTTCGATCGTTTAGGAATATTTACTTATTCTCACGAAGAGAATACACACGCCTACAGTTATGAAGACGATGTTCCGGACCAGGTAAAGCGTGAACGCGCGGATGCCATTATGGAATTACAGTCGGGTATTAGCTATGAACTGAACCAAGAAAAAATCGGCAAGACGTTGAGGGTCTTGTTTGATCGCGTGGAAGGGGACTATTTCATTGGACGTACTGAATTCGATTCTCCAGAGGTGGATAACGAAGTGTTGGTGAAAAAGGCCGATGGCTATGTGCGTATTGGCGACTTCGCAGAGGTGAAGATTACTCACGCAGAGCATTATGAGTTGTTCGGTGTTTTGGTGTGATTTAGAATTCAGAATTCAGAGTTGAGAATTCAGAACTCTAAACTCTAAACTCTAAACTCTAAACTCCAAATCCTATTCTACTTCATAAGTTTTGTCAGAGTTCTTGAGTAAGCGATTCAATTCTGATAATTCA
>JALQTG010000300.1 GCA_023264075.1 Crocinitomicaceae bacterium | reverse complement strand
TTTTTGGAAGAAAAATCGTATCGAACTCATTCACGATTGTGTAACAACCATTGATTTTGATGCTAAAACATTGAAATTGGAACAGCAAGGAGATTTGCACTATGATGACCTTATTCTAGCCGTAGGTTCTAAGCCTAATAAATTTGGTTGGCCGGGTCAGGATTTAAAAGGTGTACAAGGATTTTACTCCAAACAGGACCTCGAGGCAATGGAAGCGAATTCGAAAGGAGTCACACAAGCGGTGATTGTAGGTGGAGGATTGATCGGTGTGGAAATGGCAGAAATGCTCCTTTCGCGGGATATTCCTGTGAAATTTTTAGTACGTGAAGATCGTTTTTGGGGAGGGGTTTTACCGAAAATAGATGCCGATTTAATTGAACGCCACATGGCAAAACATCACGGACTTGAGTTATTGAAAGAAACTGAGCTAGACGCCATTCAAGGGGATGATAACGGTCGCGTAAAAAGCATCACAACCAAATCAGGCGAAACAATTCCTTGTCAGTTTGTGGGATTAACAGTAGGTGTAACACCCAATGTTGATTTCTTAAGAGGAACAACGCTAGAAATCGATCGTGGCATAAAGGTGAATCCGGATTTATCGACAAATATACCGAGCGTCTATGCAATTGGAGATTGTGCACAGTTCAAAAAGGCCAATGGAATGCGCAGGCCGATTGAACAGGTCTGGTACACTGGTAGAATGATGGGAGAAACGGTTGCTGAATCTATATGTGGGAATCCTACAGATTATTCTCCTAGTCACTGGTTCAATTCTGCTAAGTTTTTCGATGTTGAATATCAAACTTACGGATGGGTTTGGAATGAACTCCAAGAAGGAGAAGAGGAGTTTGTTTGGCGTCACCCCAAGAAGGAAATTCTATTGCATTTCGTATTCGATAAAGCCACGTTGACCTTCAAAGGAATTAACAATTTTGGCATTCGCTTAAGACATGAGGTGTTTGATAATTGGTTGAATCAATCAGCGACTATCGAGGAAGTGTTGTCTAACTTAAGAATCGCCAATTTCGATCCTGAGTTTTTTAGCACCTATGAAAAAGAAATTGTTGCGGCTTACAACCAACAATTTAACAAGCATATTCAATTAGCATCAAAAAAATGGTGGAGAACAATTTTAAAATGAAGAACAGGTTAAATTTGGTTCCAGGCTCCAGGTTGGTCGTTGCAGACAAAACCGTGCTGCAACATCGAACACTGAGCCTTGAATCTCGAACATTTTAAACCCTAGTATGAAGAAGATTAAACAAACCGGCTTAATTGTATTCTTGTTGGGATTGATGTTTTTTACGTCTTTACCATTTTTCGGGAAGTATAATGTGTCTCAATCCCACATTGAAACGTTGCTCACGCCGCAAGAATTTGAAAATATTGGGGAAGAACTTGTAACAACAATTTGCGGAAAGGAATTCACAACATCTGCAGGACTTTCACAAGAAATTATCGCGATTTATGAAGCGAAAAACGAAGAACTAAAAGCCAATCAAGCATGGGATAAAGTGATGTGGACACAACCTTCCGCTTTTGCGATGAAAATTGCGCAAGCAACGAATGAAAGCAGAGTTACAAAGTCCACATGGATTTATTTTTTGCTCACTTTTGGATTGGGAATCATTGGAGCATTAATGTATATTCTTCCCGATCTTGTTTTACTCGGTCCTGCAGGAATTAAAAACAATGGCGTTTATTTTAATACAGCGACGAATCGCGGTTGGATAGGAATCGTAACCTTCGTTTATTTAGTAGCTTTTTACATCATTCTGTATTTCTATCCTTACATGATGGTCAATCAAATTAGTCTTCTTGATCCTATTAAGGGCTGGTTCATTGAAGGAGAGAAAGCATCTCAATGGTTCTTGTACGGTTTTTTGTACTGTACCGTAATGGTCGTAATGGGGGTGAAAATGTTGATCAAATACCGCCACAGTAAGTACCAAATAGTACGCACATTTAGCGTTGTTTTTTTCCAAGTCGTGTTTGCTTTTTTGCTCGTTGAAATTCTACCGGTCTTCGGTTTGCCAGGAGTCGATTTAAAGAATGCTTGGCCCTTGGATTATGATTTCTTATTTGATTGGAATGTAAATAGTCTCCTCGAAAGTGGGAACTTTGGAAAATTCGCCTTTGTTTGGGGAATCGGGCTGTCGTTAATCATCGTTCCTCTGTTTACTTATTTTTATGGAAAACGCTGGTATTGTTCATGGGTCTGCGGGTGCGGTGGACTAGCAGAAACCTTAGGTGACCCCTACAGACAATTATCCGACAAGAAAATCAAGGCATGGAAAATCGAGCGCTGGATGATTCATTTGGTGCTTGTTTTTGCAGTTGTAATGACTGTTTTCACGGGCTATCATACCTACAACGAATTGAATCATCCCGATATGGGAGAAAAAGAAATCCTTTTAGGGATCTCCGCTTTTGATGTGCGTACCTGGTATTCTTTTTTAATTGGTTCTATTTTCGCCGGAGTTATAGGTACTGGTTTTTATCCAATCATGGGAAATCGCGTATGGTGTCGTTTTGGTTGTCCGCTTGCAGCATATATGGGAATTGTACAGCGCTTTAAGTCGCGGTTTAGAATTACGACAAACGGAGGACAATGTATCTCGTGTGGTAATTGCTCCACCTATTGTGAGCAAGGAATTGACGTTCGTGCTTACGCTCAAAAAGGACAGAATATTGTACGTGCCTCTTGTGTGGGCTGTGGTGTTTGTTCTTCTGTATGCCCAAGAGGTGTTCTCAAATTAGAAAATGGTCCTGAAAACGGCAGAATAAACGATAATCCAATCATAATTGGAAAAGATAACGTACCCACGTTGAATCTGTAATTATCTTAGTGGCGCTGTTATGAAAGTAAAACCTGAAAATTTACGTGTTCGTGTCATTATTCCTGCATTCAATGAGGAAAAATCAATTCCTTTGGTAATCCGTGATATTCCTCAACAATGGGTGGATGAGGTGATTGTAGTGAGTAATGGCTCTACCGACGACACGGATCGAGTAGCAACAGAAGCAGGGGCGACTGTCCTGCGTGAAGACCGCATAGGGTACGGTTGGGCTTGTCTTTTAGGAATTGAGCATGCGGTAACTAAAGGAACGGATATTATCATTTTTTTAGATGGCGACTATTCGGATTATCCAGAACAAATCCCGGATGTATTAGCGCCAATATTGGAACAAAACATTGATTTAGTGATTGGTTCACGTGCATTAGGAGAAAGAGAGAAAGGTTCAATGACCATCCCTCAAATCTTCGGGAATTGGTTAGCGACAACTATGATGTGGCTTTTTTATGGGGTGAAGTATACCGATTTAGGTCCTTTTCGCGCCATAAAAGTGGAGAAGTTATTAGCCTTGAAAATGAGCGATAAAACTTACGGGTGGACCATTGAAATGCAAATCAAAGCAGCCAAACATCATTTCTCTTATACTGAAGTATCTGTAAATTATAAGAATAGAATAGGAAAATCAAAAGTAAGCGGTACAATTAAAGGAACTGTGATGGCAGGAATTAAGATTATTGGTGCGGTATTCAAGTATAAATTGGAAAAATGACGAGAACCCACGACATAGCTCAGAATACAGTGTCTTGGATGTTTGATTGGGGGGACGCATTTGGTGTGGAGCACTATTGGTCGCACAAGTTGGCGATTGTAATCCTTATTGTTTACGGATGTTGTTTGTCTCTAATTTTCATGTACAGCCTGGTGCAGTTGTATTTGGCCATCCGCTATATCAAAAGCCAACAGAAGGAGAATCCATACAGTGCGGAGATAGCAGATACCGATTTGCCTTTTGTAACAATTCAACTGCCCATTTTTAATGAATTTTACGTCGCGGAGCGGGTGATAGAGAAAGTAGCTCAGATGGATTATCCGCATAATCGGTTCCAAATTCAGGTGCTCGACGATTCTACAGATGAAACTGTTGACTTAATTGCAGCTGTTGTTGCGCGTTTAAAAGAACGTTCGGATATCGATATTCAATATCTTCATCGAGCAAGTCGTACTGGGTATAAAGCGGGAGCATTGAAGGATGCCACGAGCGAAGTGAGGGGAGAACTAATTGCAATTTTTGATGCTGATTTTCTACCTGAAGAAGATTTCCTTCGACGTACAGTTCACTATTTTAAGGATCCTGCCATTGGGGTTGTTCAAACACGTTGGGGACACTTGAATAAGGATTTCTCACTGTTGACAGAGTTGCAAGCATTTGGTTTAAATGGCCATTTTGCGATCGAACAGCGCGGTAGAAACTCGGCTGGTCACTTTGTTAATTTTAATGGAACAGGAGGAGTGTGGCGTAAATCATGTATTGAAGATGCGGGAGGTTGGCAAGACGATACACTCACGGAGGATTTGGACTTAAGTTATCGAGCACAACTGCGCGGTTGGAAGTTTATATACTTGGAGGACGTGGTAGCCCCAGCAGAATTACCGATTACCATGAGCGCATTGAAGAGTCAGCAACATCGATGGATAAAAGGTGGGGCAGAGTGTTTTAAGAAGAATAGTCGACGCATTCTGTGCGCGAAGAAAGTTCCTTTTGCGAATAAGTTTCATGGGTTAATCCATTTATTCAATTCTTCTATTTTTATAATTGTTCTTGCCTTGGCGCTTTTGAGTATCACATTGTTAGAAGTGGCAGATAGTTTTGCTGACCTGAATTATGCCATCCAGCTCGGTGGTTTTTTTACGCTATCGACAGTATTACTCGCTTTCTACTATTGGTTGTCGTTCAAGGATAAAAAAGGAAGCGTAGTGTTGGACTTGGTGCGATTTATTTTTCGGTTTTTACAATTTTTAGTTTTTTCTCTAGGATTGTCGTTACACAATGCTGTAGCCGCAGTGGAAGGCTATTTCGGGATTAAATCCTCTTTTGTACGGACCCCTAAGTTCAATATTCATGCTACTGGGCATCCAATAGCCAATAAATATGATAAAAAGACCATTTCAGTTTTATCCTTGCTCGAAGGTTTTTTATTTGTTCTCTTTTTGAGTATGGTTGTGTATCGCGTTGTTCGTGGGGAATATAGTTTTATTCCATTTCACGTTATGCTTACAATAGGATACGGGATTATATTTTTCTACAGCATGTTTGAATTCAAAAACCAGAGAAAAGCAA
>JALQTG010000269.1 GCA_023264075.1 Crocinitomicaceae bacterium | reverse complement strand
AGACTTTAGGCGATGGTTCCTTTAGTTTTGCAGTTTCTCAGTGGGTTGGACCAGCGTTATTTGGAGGAATGTCTGATAGCTCTCTTGAGCTTGTTGAACGCATCGGATGGTGGGGACACATTGTGATGGTATTCTCATTCTTGAATTACTTACCGTTCTCTAAGCATTTCCACATCTTGTTGGCCTTCCCGAATACGTACTATTCTAACCTAGAGAAAAAAGGTAAGTTCACCAACAATGAAGCGGTAACGAATGAAGTAAAACTAATGATGGATCCCAATGCTGATCCATTTTCTGCTCCTGCTCCTGCTGAAGGAGAAGTTCAGCGCTTTGGAGCCAAAGATGTTACCGACCTTACTTGGAAAAACTTGCTAGATAGTTACACTTGTACCGAGTGTGGACGTTGTACGTCTTCTTGTCCTGCCAACCAGACGGGTAAATTGCTATCTCCGCGTAAGATCATGATGGATACACGCGATCGATTGGATGAAGTAGGGAAGAACATCCGCAAACATGGAAAAGATTACAACGATGGTAAGAGTTTATTAACGGATTATATTTCTGCGGAAGAATTATGGGCGTGTACGTCGTGTAACGCTTGTGTGGAAGAATGCCCAGTTAACATTGATCCGTTATCAATCATTACCGAGATGCGCCGTTATTTAGTAATGGAAGAATCTAAAGCGCCAAGTGAATTGGCAACCATGTTTACGAATATTGAAAACAACGGAGCTCCTTGGCAATTTAGTCAAGCAGACCGTTTAAAGTGGAAAGACGAAAATTAATTTCGATAATCAACGATGCAGTTAGAAGACAAAATTATTGATGGACATAAAGTAAGTCCAGTTTTACCGGAAGATGTCAAGAATTATTTAATTGATATTGACGGAACCATTTGTGACGATATCCCGAACGAAGAACCGGAGCGTATGGCAACGGCTCAAGTTTACCCGGACGCTCTTGAAACGTTGAATAAATGGTATGCACAAGGTCATTACATTACATTTTTTACTTCACGGGTGGAGGAACATCGAGATGTCACGGAAGTTTGGTTGAAGAAACATGGATTTAAATACCATGGGCTTTTGATGGGAAAACCGCGAGGAGGTAATTACCATTGGGTAGATAACCACATTGTTCGTGCTACGCGTTTCGATGGGAAATTTACCGATTTAGTAGAAAAGCAAGTGACGATTCAAGTATTTGAAAAATAGAAAGTATGAGCGAATTATTGAAAGTGCCTACTATGGCGGAAATGATGGCAGCAGGCGAAGTTCCTGAGGTATTATTCTGGGTAGGTTGTGCAGGGAGCTTTGACGATAGAGCAAAGAAAATCACGAAAGCAATCGTTAAGATTTTAAACAAATGTGATGTTAAATTCGCAGTATTGGGTACGGAGGAGTCATGCACTGGAGATCCCGCAAAAAGAGCAGGGAACGAATTTTTGTTTCAGATGCAAGCCATGATGAATATTCAGGTTTTGGATGCTTATGAAGTTAAGAAAATCGTTACAGGTTGTCCGCATTGTTTCAATACATTGAAAAACGAATATCCAGAATTGGGCGGGAATTACGACGTGATTCACCATACGCAGTTAATTCAATCCCTCATCGACGAAGGAAAGTTGAAGGTAGAGGGTGGAGACACGTTTAAAGGAAAGAAAATTACCTTCCATGACCCCTGTTATTTGGGACGAGCGAACGATGTATACGAGGCGCCTCGTCAGATGCTACAAAGCCTAGATGCGGAACTAGCAGAAATGAAACGTTGTCGCACCAAAGGACTCTGTTGCGGAGCAGGAGGAGCACAAATGTTCAAAGAAGCGGAGAAAGGAAACAAAGAGGTAAACATCGAACGCACTGAAGATGCACTAGAAGTAAAGCCAGACATTATCGCTACGGGGTGTCCATTTTGTAATACAATGATGACGGATGGTGTAAAGAATTTCAACAAAGAAGGTGAAATCCAAGTAATGGATGTAGCTGAGTTGATTGCCACAGCAGCAGATCTTTAGAATTCAGAATTGAGAACTCTAAACTCCGAACTCCGAACTCAAAACACCCCACGTATGGCAGTATTTGAAAATTTCCCAGAAAATGCACGACTGTGGTTATACCAGGCCAACAGAGCGTTGACACCAACTGAGATAGATTGGTTATCGAGTGAACTGCGTGCCTTCGTTAAAGAATGGGCAGCACATGGTTCCAAGTTGTGGGCAGATGGAGCCGTTTTGAATCCCTATTTTGTAGCATTTGCGGTAGACGAAACAGTTACTCCACCAAGCGGTTGTTCCATTGATGCTTCTGTAAAATTTCTTAAAGCTGCTGGCCAAGAGCTTGGGATAGACTTCTTTACACGCTTGAAGGTGTGTGTAGAGCAAAACGGTTCCATTGAGCAAGTTGCCTTTTCCGATTTTCAAAGCCACGCGTTGACAGGAGATGAAATGATCTATGACGCCCTAATTGATCGCCTGAAGGAGTTGCAACATTGGCCCAAAAAATTAAAAGAGAGTAGTCTCAGCGCACTTGTGCCCGCTAACTGATAGCTCCCAGAAAACTAAGACGCGCGAAGAAAGAAAAATGACCAATAACGATATATTAGCACGCCTGCGTTACTTGTTTAACTATAACGATCAGCAAGTAGTGGACATTTGTCGGCTAACCGGTGCGGAAGTCGAAGAAGAACAAGTTGTACACTGGTTGAAAAAAGAGGACGATCCCGACTATCAGGCGCTGTCTGACAAAGAACTGGCCACGTTTTTAGACGGACTCATCATTGAAAAGCGAGGTACGAAAGACGGTCCACTACCTGTTCCAGAGGGCTATTTGACCAATAACGCCATTCTGCGGAAGTTGAAAATTGCGTTAAATCTAAAATCTGAAGATATCCTTGCGTTGTTTGCTTCAATCGACAAGAAATTAAGTAAACCCGAACTCAGCTCTTTCTTTCGTCATCCGGACCACAGTTCTTACCGGCCATTGATGGATCAATACCTGCGGAATTTCTTGACGGCACTACAGCTAAAAAGCAAGAATGAAAAGGGGAGATCTGATGCCCTAGCAACATTATCGAGTTAGAAAGAAATAATGACCGTTACCCTCTATTCAATACTGAATAAAGGGTAGGAACTTCTTAAACATCTCAATGATTTTATGGAATACGAATGTTTTCGGTTATTGAATTATGGATTAATTGATAGTACAAGTAATCCATGAATCAATCCCTTTTATAATTCGCTCCGATGTTAATTATGCACTAAAAGGTTATGACATTTTCAATCATCGAAAAATTGCTCTCCAGCAGTTTCTTTTTCCTTTAATTGTTTAACCAGTGCTAGAGCGTCAGGAATAACATCACTGCATAAAATGATAAGAGAACCTTTCACAGCATTCTTAACAGCAAAGATAATTGCTTCTTTCTCTGAAGGAATAATAGTTGTTTTCTTATTCGGATCTTTCATTTTTATTCCATCACTTAACATTTCAATGAGTTCCTCTTCAGTTTTTCCTCTCAAATGTTTGTCTTGTCTTATGATTATTTCATCAAACATTTCAGCAGCAATACTTCCCATCTCATTATTATCCTCGAGTCTTCTGTCTCCAATTCCTGCGATAATTCCAACCTTTACAGTGGCATCCATCTTATCTACAAATTCTTTTAGTGCTTTCATCCCAGCAGCATTATGAGCATAATCCAAGAGAACAGTAAAGTGTTTGAATTCAAATAAATTTAAACGGCCAGGAGTTTGCGATGAAGAAGGTATGAACGTTTCTAAAGCCGCTTTTATGTCTTCAAGACTAATTCCTTGAACATGTGCGGCTAATATGGCTCCTAGTACATTTTTTATCATAAATTTGGCTTTCCCGCCATATGTCAACGGAATATTCTCTACTTTCATTAAGCGCATTTTCCATTTGCCTCTACAAATCGTTACAAAACCATTTTCATAAACAGCAGTAATGCCATTTAAACGCTGGAGTGCCTTTATACGTGGATTATTTTCATCCATTGAGAATAAAGCAACATTGCATTGTACATTTCGTCGCATATCATACACTAAATCGTCATCAGCATTTAGAATAGCATATCCATCGGGTAAAACAGTTTCAGGAACGACAGCTTTAACTTTTGCTAGTTGCTCAATTGTGTGAATGCCTTTTAATCCTAGGTGATCAGCTTCTACATTAGTTACAACCGCTACATTACAATTTTTAAAAGTTAATCCAGCCCTCAATAATCCTCCACGAGCACATTCTAACACAGCAAAATTAACTGTAGGGTCTTTTAATACAAATTCAGCACTCGATGGACCTGTACAATCACCTGTCATCAATAACCTGTTTTGAATATAAACACCATCACTTGTTGTATAACCAACGCGATAACCTTTCATTTTTGCAATGTGGGCAATTAAGCGTGTGGTAGTTGTTTTTCCGTTGGTTCCCGTAATCGCGATAATTGGAATACAGCCTGTATCACCTTTTTTAGGAAATAATTTATCGATTACAGGAGCAGCTACATTTCTTGGCAATCCTTTAGTCGGAGCTAAATGCATTCTAAATCCTGGGCCTGCATTTACCTCCAACACAGCCCCACCAGTTTCAGATAATGGTTTTGATATATCTGTTGTCATAATATCTATTCCGCAAATATCTAAATCGATAATTTTTGAAATTCTTTCTGCCATACTTACATTTGCGGGGTGGATGATGTCGGTTATATCTTCTGCTGTTCCACCTGTACTTAGATTTGCAGTATCCTTCAAGACTAATATTTCTCCCTTTTCAATTACAGTATCTAAGGAATAATTCTTGTCTTTTAGTATTGTTTTGGTTAATTCATTAACTGTAATTTGAGTAAGAACATTCTCATGACCATAGCCACGACGAGGGTCACTATTTACGATATCTATGAGTTCTTGAACCGTTGATTTACCGTCGCCAATAACATGTGCAGGAGATCTTAAAGCTCCTGCTACTAGTTTATTATTGATAACTAATAACCTATAATCACTTCCAGTTATAAACTTTTCAACAATTATTGCTCCTCGTTTAGAACTCTCTTTTGCTTGACGAAATGCAATTAATGCATCGTCATAATTTTGAATATCAACTGTTATACCTCGGCCGTGATTACCATCTACAGGTTTGATGACTAAAGGAAAACCAACATAGTCACAAGATTCTTTTAGGCTACTTTCCCTTCTGATAATTTCTCCTCTTGGAACTTCTATTTCAGCCTTTTCGAGCAAGAACTTTGTATCTTCCTTATCACACGCTAATTCAACACCAATACTACTGGTTTCACTGGTTACTGTGGCCTGAATTCGCTTTTGGTGAGCACCATATCCAAGTTGGACTAACGAATATTTATTCAGTCGAATCCAAGGAATCCCCCGATTTTCAGCCTCTTCCACAATAGATCCTGTACTTGGTCCCAAACGATCTTCCTCCCTCAATTCTCGCATTCTTTGAATGTCATCAGACAAATCATAATTGACACCCTTAATTAAAGCTTCGCAAATTCTTACAGCAGCTTTTGCAGCATATCTTCCCACCGATTCTTCAATATACGAAAAAACCACATTGTACACACCCTTTTCTCCATAGTCTCGCGTTCTCCCAAATCCGGTATCCATTCCTGCTAAAGTTTGAATTTCTAGGGCAATATGTTCTACAATGTGTCCCATCCAAGTTCCTTTTTCTACGCGCATAAAAAAACCACCTTCACAACCTTCTGAACATCTATGAGAATACATAGAAGGGAACATTTTTTTCAGTCGATCAGAAAAGCCTTCTATTTT
>JALQTG010000252.1 GCA_023264075.1 Crocinitomicaceae bacterium | reverse complement strand
TAAGTTAGTCGAAAATGGAAAGTCGAAAGAAAAGGACACCTTAAGACTTTCGACTTTCCACTTTCGACTAAATAAATAATTAGTGGAAAATCACGTGTCTTAAGGTTAAACGCTTTAAGACTTTCTAACTTTCCACTTTCGACTAATAAATAATATGGAAGTAAAAGATTTAAAACCAACAGCAATATGGGCAAATTTCGCAGCCTTGAATGCGGTACCTCGTCCAAGTAAGAAAGAAGAACGTGTGATTCAGTTCATGGTTGATTTCGGTAAAGAGCTTGGTTTGCACACGCAAACCGACAAAATAGGAAATATCATTATCAAAAAAGCGGCTACTCCAGGAATGGAAGATAGACAAACAGTGATTTTGCAGTCACATGTTGATATGGTCCACCAAAAAAATGCTGATACAGTTTTTGACTTCGACTCCGAAGGTATTCGAATGATTGTCGATGGTGACTGGGTGAAAGCGGAAGGAACTACACTCGGAGCGGATAATGGTATTGGTGTAGCCACAATCATGGGGTTGTTAGCTTCAACTGATATTCCGCATCCGGCATTGGAAGCAATGTTTACTGTGGATGAAGAAACAGGAATGACAGGTGCTATGGAGTTGGAGCCTGAATATTATGATGGAAAAATATTATTGAATCTCGACACAGAGGATGACGATGAGTTGTCAATCGGATGTGCCGGTGGAATAGATACCAACACATCTTATGCCTATGCTTCAGAGGATACGCCAACGGATGTAGTCACCTTTGTAATTAAGTTACGTGGATTGATGGGGGGACATTCAGGGATGGATATCGATAAAGGACGAGGAAACGCAAATAAATTGATGACACGTGTGTTATACGATGCCCCTGTAGATGTTTTACTTCATGAGTTCGATGGAGGTAGTTTGAGAAATGCCATTCCAAGAGAGGCAACAGCTATTGTTTCCGTCCCTTCTATTCATAAAGATACATTTGAAGCGTATGTGAAGGAGCAAGAAAGCACATTTAAGGGTGAATTTAGTCCGATTGAGAAGAATATGAGCTTCTCAATCGAGGTTTCGGGTTCAACTCCAAAGACTTGTGTTTCTGTAGCTGATCAAGCAAAAATTTTATCCGTGCTTTATAGCCTACATAACGGTGTTTTCAAAATGAGTTTAAATTTTGACGACTTAGTAGAAACATCGTCTTCGTTAGCACGTGTTTTAGTAAAAGATGGCAATTTTGGAACGCAGTCCTTACAACGAAGCAGCGTGGAATCTACGAAAACAGATGTAGCGAATACCATCAAAGCGGCATTTGAACTGATCGGCGCTGACATTGAACAAACCGGAGATTATCCAGGATGGGAGCCTAATCCATATTCTCCAATATTGAATATTATGGCACAAATGTATCGCGAGAAGTTCAACGAGGAGCCACAAATCAAAGCATGTCACGCAGGTTTAGAGTGTGGGATTTTAGGAAAACACTTACCAGATGTAGATATGATTTCATTTGGACCTAATATTCGTCATGCTCATTCACCTGATGAATGTGTACAAATTAGTTCTGTCCAAAAGTTTTGGGAGTTTTTACTAGATGTTCTCAAGGAAACACCAAAAAAATAAATGCTAACAAGAGAACAAGCTGAATTATTAGCATTAGCGAATATGAAAATGCCTTTTGGGAAATACAAAGGGTATATTTTGGTGGACATTCCTGAGCCGTATTATGTTTGGTACAATTCGAAGGGGTTTCCCTCCAATAAATTGGGGAATCAATTAAAATTGATGTACGAGATTAAAGTGAACGGATTGGAACATTTAATTCGTCCACTCGTGAAACGTTAAGTTATGCTAACTCCGCTGAATTTACCTCAAGTTAAGCTTAAACTTACTCAGAAAGGAGAAAAACTCTTTGTTTGGGATGATTTTCGTATGAAACAGGTTGTTCTTACACCCGAAGAATGGGTGAGACAGCATTTTTTACATTTCCTGATTTCAGATAGAGGCGTGCCCAAGAGTTTAATCGCTGTAGAGCAGGGTATTGAGGTGAATACACTCTCGCGTCGCTGCGATGCTGTGATTTATAACAAGTCTGGAGCACCTATTGCAATTGTCGAATGCAAAGCACCTGAAATTCCATTGACAGAGAAAACGTTGCATCAAATCGCGCAGTATAATTTTAAGTTACGCGTAAACTACTTGATATTAACGAACGGTTTGCAGACTGTAACTGCAATTATTAATTCCGAAACTAAAACCATCGACTATCTTAAAGAAGTGCCGACGTTTTCTGAAATGAAAGAATAATGAGTTCTGTTAAGCAACTAAT
>JALQTG010000229.1 GCA_023264075.1 Crocinitomicaceae bacterium | reverse complement strand
CTGAAGTGATTACGCGTCGTTACCGCGTAACGGATGACTGTGGTAACTTCATCTTTGTTGAGCAAATTATTACTGTTAACGATGATATCGCTCCTGTTGGAACTGCTCCTGCTGACGTTGCTGTTCAATGTCCAACAGATGTGCCTGCTGATGATATTACTTCTTTGACTGGTGTGTCTGACAACTGTACTGTAGCTCCTATAGTAACTTTCGTTGGGGATGTTTCTGATGGAAATATTTGTCCTGAGGTCATTACTCGTACCTACAGAATTACAGATGACTGCGGTAACTTCACGGACGTTACTCAAACTATTACCATTGATGATGATATTGCTCCAGTAGGTACTGCTCCTGCTCCTTTGGTGGTTGAATGTATTGGTGATGTCCCTGCTGAAGATATTACACTGGTTACTGGGGTGTCTGATAACTGTACTGCTGCTCCTGTCGTTGCATTCGTGAGTGATGCTTCTGATGGAAACACATGTGCCGAAGTCATTACACGTACATACTCCATTACGGATGAGTGTGGGAACGTAACTCTCGTTACCCAAACCATTACAATTGACGATACTACTGACCCAACAGCTTCCAACCCTAACGACTTAACTGTTCCTGGTGGGCCAGTTCCTGCCCCAGATGTTACTGTGGTAACTGATGAAGCGGATAACTGTACAGTAAACCCTGTGGTAGAATGGGTGAGTGATGTATCTGATAATGGGGCTTGTCCTGAAACAATTACGCGTACTTACTCTGTAACAGATGACTGTGGTAATCAAATTACTGTATCGCAATTGATCTTGATTACTGATCCTTTCCCTCCAACAGCATCCAACCCTGCTCCTATTGCAGTACAGTGTATTGGTGATGTGCCTGCACCGGACCCATTAGTGGTAACTGACGAAGCAGATAATGGGGCAACACCAGTGGTAATATGGGAAGATGATACTTCTGATGGAAACTCTTGTCCTGAAGTGATTACACGTCGTTACCGCGTAACGGATGACTGTGGTAACTTCATCTTTGTTGAGCAAATTATTACTGTTAACGATGATATCGCTCCTGTAGGAACTGCTCCTGCTGATATTACCGTAGCTTGTGCTTCAGATGTGCCAGCTCCTGATATTAATTCACTCATTGGTGTGTCTGACAACTGTTCTATTCCAACTGTTGATTTTGTTGGAGATGTATCTGACAATAATGTTTGTAACGGCGAGGTAATCATACGCACCTATTCAATAACTGATGAATGTAACAACTCAATTACAGTATCTCAGACTATTACAATCTCTGCGGTTACTCCTTCTATCACGCTATCACCTAGTGATCCTTCATCATGTGGTGGAAACGATGGACAAATTATTATTGGGGGTCTTGAGCCTAATAGTGCTTTTAACTTCTCTTACAATGGGAATCCATCTATTATAATCAATTCTGATGCAACCGGAAATTATACACTATCAGGCTTGTCTGCTGGTAATTATACCAACTTCACTATGTCTCCTGCTGATTGTCCGATTTGTGAGTTGATTGATAATACTGTGATTAACTTGGTTGATCCAAATGCTCCTTTTGTTGATGCTGGAAATAATCAAACACTTTGTGAAGGTGATGAAACAGCACTTACAGCTGATAACCCTCAGGGAGCTATCATTTCTTGGGATAACGGGGTAACAGACGGAGTAAACTTTACACCCCCTGTTGGGAATACAACATATACCGTTACTGCTAATTTAGACAACTGTATCAGTACTGATATTGTCTCTATCACTGTCAATCCTTTACCTCAAGTAGATGCAGGGCCACCTCTGTCTATTTGTGAAGGAGATGCGATATCCCTAACTGCTTTTGATCTATTAGGCGGTAATTCCACTACATTTACATGGGATAACGGAATCCAAAATGGTACATCTTTCGTTCCGAACCAATCTGGTGTTTATACAGTAACTGGAGTTCAAAATAATTGTGAGAATACCGATCAAGTTCAAGTAACAGTTAACCCATTGTCTGAAGTATCTTTTACAGGAGATATTTTATCGGGGTGCATCCCATTGACAACAGTTCTCACAAATAATTCTTCAATAACTGGTAACAGTTGTGTTTGGGATATAAGTAACGGGCAAACCTTATTCGGATGCAATAGCGTTTCATTAATAACGACAGACCCTGGTTGTTATGATGTTACTTTAACCGTAACAACTTCCGCAGGCTGTGAATCACAAGCTACTGTATTAAATTATATTTGTACTGAAGGTCCTCCCAATGCAAACTTCTCTGCTGACCCAATGGTGGTTACTTCAAATGATCCAATTGTTAATTTCACCAACGGAAGTTTCGGTGCAGTTAACTATGAATGGGACTTCGGAGATGGCAATACTTCTAATGAAATTAATCCTTCTCATCAATATGAATCAACTGAAGAAGGTTCATACACCGTTCAACTTATTGCATTATCGCAGTATGGTTGTTCAGATACAGCTTACGCTATAATTGAAGTGCAAGAAGATCTTATTTTCTATGTCCCTAACACATTTACTCCTGATAATGATAATTATAATGAAACCTTCCAACCAGTATTTACATCAGGATTTGATCCATATGACTTCAATTTATTGATTTTCAATAGATGGGGAGAAATCCTTTTTGAATCAAATAATGCCAACGTTGGGTGGGATGGAACATACGGTGGTAAGTTAGTCAAAGACGGTACATATATCTGGAAAATTGAGTTCAAAACCAAATACACGGATGAGCGTCAAGTTCATGTTGGACATGTTAATATACTCAGGTAAATTATAAATACATAAAAAAGCTGGCTAGTTAATAACAAGGTGGCTTTTTTATGTATAATCATGCAGATTGCCTAATTGTCTCGGATATGATAATGGAGTTCATTGATGTATGCCGTTGTCAATAACAAGAACCCTAAAACTGTGAACAATAACCTTCTTCTCTGGTAAAACAAACATAGACATGAAAATCAAAGATAACGGGAAGGTAGTAAAGTAAATAATATGCGAGATACAGAAATATATCATATTAGAAAGAACATGAAATAATAAGAAACTCATGCAGGTAGAGGTTATAATTAGAACTACTGTTCAAATATCTCCAACAAAAATTCCCTCTTCAATTAGTACTTGTTGAAATTCAAAACACAATCCAAAAAAAGAATTGATTTGCGCTAATCAATTATCTTCAGTCTATCATCATCCATAAAGAAATTAGGCAAAAATTGGTGTTTTCTGAACTTTTTAGCTTCTGCAGATTGCATGTGTTCTAATACATTAGTTTGATTAAATTCCTTGAAAATCAAGAGAGTGATTGGCTCAGCGAATATAACACTCAACTTCAAATATAAATTTAGCTATTCTTCCCGTAGGAAGGTTTACTTTAGATTTCAGTGACTATATCAGTGAGGTTAATGCTTGGGAGTAAAATGTCTTATTTACACTTCAAAGTACTCTAATGAGGATAATTTATTATTAAATAAAAAAATGGAGCTGATGACAACTCCATTTTATAAACTAATTAATCCATTATCAAACTACAATAATCTTGATACTTAACTTTTCTCCTTCAATAAGAGCTGTAACTATATAAAAACCAGGATCTAAATCAAGTAATTCTATTTTCGTTTCCGCCTCACTCGGACGGATTTTTTTTACAAGCTCTCCTGCTTGATCATATACTCTAATTTCTTCTGCATAATTTGTCCATTTGATATTTACATCTCCTTCCGAAGGATTTGGATATGCTGTCAAAAGGTTACCTTTAGCTCCAAAATTCACCGAAATTGGTTGGTAAATTGTTTTGTCCCCATTGTAATTAACTTGAGTAAGCCTATAATACTGTACTCCTAACTTAGGATTAAAATCTAACTCAGAATAAGTCGTTTCTTCAGAAGTAGTCCCTTGGCCTTGAGTTATTGTTAATCCATACCAGAATCTTCCATCATAAGTTTTGTCTGTGACAAAATGTGAATTATTGTTCTCAGAGCCTGTAATCCACTCGATTTCAATCTTCTCACGAACAGGTTTTGCAGTAAAATCAATTAGCTCAACAGGTAAGATAACTAAATTTGAATCTTCAAACACATTGAATTCAGATTCTTCTACAATGTATTCTGCTGTTGACTTACATCCATAAATACTTTGGTATTCAACATTATAAACTCTGGCTTCTTGACCTGTTCCGAGAAAAACATAATCATTAAATGTATATTTCAGACTATCATACTCCATCGTTCCTGTTCCATTTATTACAAGCTGAGGATCACCCCCATCTTTTATTACCTCATGCCGCAAACTGAACAATTCAAACTCTCGCGTTAAATTAAGTGCTGAACCAGCATCTAATCTACCCTCACCAAGAAGCCCCTGATAATTTGTATTTAACGAATCAATATTAGCTGCTGACTTCTTTAAAATATAGTCGACCTCACAGTTTGACAAATTCGGCTCTTCGGTTATCATTAGACCAATCGTACCCGTAACAATTGGACTCGCGAAAGATGTTCCGTTGCCATAACCATATGTATTGTTAGGGAAGGCTAAGGGAACATTATATCCAGGAGCAACGATGTCTACCTTATCATTGTGCTGATGTGTAGTATTAGGGTTTCCTACTGTTTTTTCATGATTATCGTTCGCGCCAATGCTTGACACTGAAATCACACCATCATAAGATGCTGGATATACATAATTACTAGGGCCTCCGCAGGTACTTCCATTTCCGGCAGAAGCAACGATAATCATCCCTGTGCTCAAGGCCTCATCAATAGCTTGTTGCTGATAAATATTAAAATTACATCCGGAAGCCCAACTTAAATTAATAACATCTACCCCTGAATACGCGGCTTGTAAGATAGAATTATAGCTCATTGGGTACAACATTAAATCACAGTTATAACCGATAGAACTTTTCCCGAGTGAGTTATTAGTGTTTCCCGCTGCAGCAGTCGCCACTGCTGTACCGTGGAGGTAGTCAGAATTATTACTCGGTACTACAGAAGAATATTTGCCAACCAATTCTTCATGATCTAAATCAAAATTAGAGTCGGAAATTCCTATTTTCACCGTTCTTGAACCAGTGTTAATCTTCCAGGCCTCTTTAGCACCGATTAAGTCAAGTGCGTAATCCGTTGAGAAGACCTTGTTATAATCGTTGGTTTCCTCTGATAATGGTGAAGGCTTTGCAACCAATTCGGCATTCGAAATTCCAATTAAGGCTAATTTGGATAAAACTGCTTGTATATCACAATTATCACAACTAAATTCATATAGTGACTTTAATTCTGGATTTCTAGAATAGGAAAATGGTCGAGAAACAATTAGACCATTTACTTCAATTAAGCTATCTAAAAGAGGGTTATCATTCGGTAAATCACCATTAATTGTTCCCCATACCGCCGTTACTTCTGTATGGGTATTAGGTTCCTCGAGCTCAACAGTTTCCCCTTGACTTGGAACTTTTTGAGAAATCGCAGCAAATCCGATTAATACGGCCGCAATTGTTGAGAGTGTTTTAAATGTTTTCATAACTATTGATTTAATATTATTATCCAAAATTAAGGATAATTCATGCTACAAAATTTAATCGATTAACTTTCAATAAAAAAAGTTACAAAAGTCACTTTTATAATGTTGAAAGGCCGAATTTTGTTGAATTCGACCTTCAAATAAATTAATTGGAATTCATTATAATTGACCGTCAGATATGTAAATACCCTTCTTATAAACCTCAACTTTCAAAAGAAGTCCGTCTTCATCATAAATGTACAACCTACCATCCCACAATAAACCGTTTTTAAATTCGCCCTCCATCCACATTTCCTTGTTTTCATTCAAGACTTTGTTATATGCATTTGGCTTAAAATCGGAGTCTGCAATTGGTTTAGGGGCTTTTTTCGCTGATGCAGTTTTTACGACATCAGCGGCTGGATTTACCATTGCAATTTCTCCTGAAGTCTCTTGTACTGAGCCATCTGCTCCATAGACCAACCGCTCTTTTACATCGCCATTCGGCCAGTAACGTGTAGCTGCCCCTGAAGGAACACCATTGTTAGCTTCGTATTCGAATTCTACTTTACCATTGTCATAACGATAAACAACCTTGCCAGACTCTTTTCCCGCCTCATTGTATGAAGCTTCATACACTTTGACACCTTTTTCATTGAACCGTGCTAAGGAATCTGTATAACGCTGCTTAGAAAATGTGCCTTTTTCTTTAATAGTCCCATTCGGATGATAATGAATAAATGGTCCATTAGGACGGTTATTTTTGTACTCCCCCTCAGTTCGTGGAGTCATACCATCTTTGTAATAAAGCACCCATCTGCCGTCTTTTCGGTCGTTCAAATAGGTGCCCTCAGAAATCTTTCCGTCCTCTGGATACCCCTTATCTGGTTGCTCTTTACCAAAATGAATCCATCTCCCCTGTTTACGACCATTTTCATCAACGAAGTTTTTCGGGTCTTCCTGATCATCATTCCCCTGAATAGAGAAAGAGGATTTAGCCCAACTTCCAAAACCAACTAGAAGTAAACAAATAAATAGTAATATCTTCATCTCACCAAGTTTTAGGTATTTTCAGCATGGGTAATATACCAATATTATTTAATTAAATCTTGTAAAAGTCTAATAAATTAGACAAATATGTTAAAACCTTAGACGAACAAAAAAATAACAGGTTGTGTTTTACATCAAAGATTCGTCGATATTCTCTAACATCAGTTTTACCGTTGCAGATAAATCGTAACTCATACTCCATCCCCAATCATTCTTAGCATCTTGATCATCAATAGAGTTTGGCCAACTATCTGCAATTTCTTGTCGGAAATCTGTAGCATAATTAATGCCAAATCCTGGAAGTCTCTCTTTTATGGCCTCTGCGAGTAATTTGGGAGTAAAACTCATACCTGCAAGATTGTAGGATGTACGGATCTTAATATTTTCCTTAGGGGACTGCATAATCTGAATCGTTGCACGAATAGCATCCTCCATATACATCATTGGAAGTGCTGTGTTTTCGGATAAAAAACAAGTATATCTATTTGATCTCTTTGCATGATAAAAAATATCCACAGCATAATCAGTGGTTCCTCCACCCGGAAGAGAAGTGTAAGAAATGAGTCCTGGGTAACGTATGCTGCGCACATCAACATCATATTTACGGTGATAATAATTACACCATTGCTCCCCAGATTGTTTAGAAATTCCATAAACAGTCGTAGGTTCCATAATAGTGCATTGGGGCGTCATATCTTTCGGAGTCGTGGGGCCGAATACTGCAATTGAACTCGGCCAAAAAACCTTTTCAATTTTCTTATCTCTAGCTAGGTTTAATACATTAAATAAACCTTCCATATTAAGTTTCCAAGCGAAATCAGGATTCTTCTCTGCTGTGGCAGATAACAACGCTGCTAATAAAAAAATTTCAGATACTCCGTATTCTTTCACAACTCTATCCAATGCTTCTGCATTCATTACATCAAGAGAAAGGTAATTACTTTCCCTTAATGCGACTGTTGGCTCTGGCTTAACGTCACTAGCTATAACGTTAGATTTTCCATATTCCTTCTCTAAAGCAAGAACCAATTCCGTCCCAATTTGACCTGCTGCTCCAATTACAAGTATTTTCCCCATTGCGTTGTACAGTATATTTGAAAGCGAATATAAACACTTCAAAGAAGAATTCGTTCGATAACACAAGATTTTATATCCGTTTGGACGCCGATGAGAAAAGGCAAAAAACTTACAACTGATTTTCGTCAGTATTCGATTGCTTCAAAACACATTTTTTAACATCCAAGATTCTTTTTATATATTTGTATAATAGAAAATACTTCACATGTACAATTGGGTAACTCTTCAAGAATTTAAAAAATTATTGCTGAAACGCAACCCGGAATGAGTGTCCGAGAACTATCTCTGACTACCAGTATTACATTTACTCATTAAAATTTCGAAATATGCCCTTTTATCATAAAATGGGTAAGATTCCTCATAAAAGACACACAGTATTTCAGTCTGAAGAGGGAGCTTACTATTACGAAGAACTTTTTGGAACAGAAGGTTTTAGTAGCATGTCTTCGCTGCTCTATCATGTTTATCGTCCAACGATGGTGAAATCGGTTAGTCAACCAAAAGACATGACACCAATTTCGGCAGTGGCAAAAAACATTAAGTCTCAAATGCTAAATGGATTTAATGTGCCAGCGGCTAATGACTTCTTAGAAAGTCGCAAGACAATCTTGTTTAACAACGACTTAAACATAGTGCTTGCAGCTCCCAAACAATCGTTGCGGTCCTATTTCTATAAAAATGCGGATGCAGACGAAATGATATTCGTTCACAAAGGAACAGGAACTTTGCGGACGATGCTAGGAAATCTTTCTTTCAGCTATGGTGACTATTTAATTATTCCAAGAGGAATAACCTACCAAATTGATTTTGATAGCGAAGACAATCGTTTATTTATTGTTGAATCATTTTCTCCAATATTAACACCGCGCACGTATCGTAATAAATTCGGACAATTATTAGAACATTCTCCATTCTGTGAGCGAGATATTCGTACACCGGAAACGTTAGAAACGCATAGTGAAAAAGGTGATTTCACGGTGAAAATCAAAAAAGAAAATGTGTTGCATGAATTAGTCTACGCATCTCATCCATTTGATGTAGTTGGCTATGATGGATATAATTTCCCATACGCTTTTTCTATACATGATTTCGAACCTATAACAGGCCGTGTCCACATGCCACCGCCAATCCACCAGACGTTTGAAGCGCACAACTTCGTGGTGTGTTCTTTCTGTCCTAGATTATACGACTATCATCCTCAAGCTATTCCAGCGCCTTACAATCATAGTAACATTGATTCTGATGAAGTGTTGTATTACGTCGATGGTGACTTCATGAGTAGAAATCACGTGGACAAAGGATATATATCGTTGCACCCCGCAGGGATTCCTCACGGTCCGCACCCTGGAGCAATGGAACGATCAATTGGTCAAAAAGAAACCTTAGAATTAGCTGTGATGGTGGATACGTTTAAACCATTACGTTTAACACAAACTGCAGTGGATATTGCAGACAAAGATTATTTCAAATCCTGGTTGGAATAAAGAAACCAGATTACTCATATTAAAAGATTAAATTATGGCAAAAGAAGTAAAGAGCGTTAATTATGGCCTCGAAAAAATATTTGAAGGAGCACAGGATTTCCTTCCTCTTTTAGGAACAGACTACGTAGAATTTTATGTGGGCAATGCTAAACAGGCTGCTCATTTCTACAAAACAGCATTTGGATTTCAATCGCATGCTTATGCTGGCTTAGAGACAGGTGTTAAAGATAGAGCCTCCTATGTATTGAAACAAGATAAAATTCGGTTAGTACTTACAACTGCATTAACCAGCGAATCACCTATCGGTGAACATGTGAAAAAGCATGGAGACGGTGTGAAAGTTGTTGCCTTGTGGGTAGAAGATGCAAAAAGTGCTTGGAAGGAAACGACAAAACGTGGCGCCAAATCTTATATGGAACCAACTGTAGAAAAAGATGAGCACGGAGAAGTAGTTCGATCAGGAATTTATACCTACGGTGAAACTATTCATATGTTTGTGGAACGCAAAAATTATACAGGAGAATTTTTGCCAGGTTACCAGAAATGGGAATCCGATTACAATCCAACTTCAACTGGACTTAAGTACATTGACCACATGGTAGGTAATGTAGGATGGGGTGAAATGAATACATGGGTGAAATGGTACGAAGATGTAATGGGATTTGAAAATTTCCTCTCCTTCGATGATAAACAAATTCATACAGAATATTCTGCATTGATGTCTAAAGTAATGTCTAATGGTAATGGACGCGTAAAATTCCCAATCAACGAGCCCGCTGAAGGTAAAAAGAGATCACAAATCGAAGAATATCTAGACTTCTATGAAGGCCCAGGAGTTCAACATATAGCGGTTGCTACAGATAATATTCTACAAACAGTTGCAGAACTAAGAAATAGAGGAATTGAGTTTTTATCTACTCCTCCTCAAACTTATTACGATGCCATTCCAGAGCGTTTAGGTCGCTTTGACCACAATATGAAGGAAGATATTGAAGCCATCAAAAAGCTAGGTATCATGGTGGATGCTGATGAGGAAGGTTACTTATTGCAAATCTTCACCAAACCAGTTGAAGATCGTCCTACGCTTTTCTTCGAAATCATTCAAAGAATGGGGGCTCGAGGATTTGGAGCTGGAAACTTTAAAGCGTTGTTTGAGTCAATTGAACGAGAACAAGAAAAAAGAGGTACGTTATAGTTTAAAGTTCAGAACTTAGAGTTGCGAACTTAGTGTTTAGAAGGCGAGTTAACTTAGTTTAGCTCGCCTTTTTGTTTTTAGAAGTGTGTTTGTGGTGGTTGAGTAGCACTAAGTTTCACAAAGGAGGCACAAAAGGCACAAAGAAAAACGGTGGTAAATTAAAGTCTAACTTCATGAAGTTTTGTAGTTGAGAGTTCGGAATTCTACGCTCTAAATTCTAAACTCTTTTAAACAATAATCCGATTCAATTCTTTCGCGAATACACTTTGGATTTTTTGCAATTGCATTTGTTCACGCAATAAACTTTCCAAATTACCTTGATTAAACTCAGCATGGTCCGGTTTAAGGCGTTCACGGATGTATTCGATTCGCTGCTTAATTTTAGAATTTTTGAACGCATATAAAGACTCATGCAAAGCTTGTGGCAACCGCTGTAGTTCGTCGTGGGTGTAGATTTTAAAATCTTTTAACCAACTTGCACTTAATTCATATTTACTGGTTAGAAAATCAGAGACTAATTGGACTATTTGTTGATTTTCATTCCGCATAAAGTAGGTTGGCGAGTATAATATATCTTCTTTTAATCCTTTTTTACAAATTTCATAAATCTCTTGAAAAACTGGATTTGAAAATACGAGATCATCCCGATCAATTTCATGTACCACAAGTTCAGCCAAACTCACATCAACGATCATTGGAGGCTCTCCCGTTGGAGCCTGATTTAATTCAATCGCACGAGAACCATACAAAACGAGTATGCGAATTAAATCGAGTTCCTTTGACTTATCCCCTTCATTCGGATCAATTGTTACCGACTGTTTAGCAGGTTGCTGTGGCGTCGGAAAACTAGATATATCTTCCTGTTGTTTTTCCTCGGGAGACACATTTAGATTTTGACTGACCTTAGTACTTCGCCTGTTACGGCGAATTTTGTTCATTTCATTGAGCAAAGTTTGCTCGTCCAACTCAAACTGTTCGGAGGTCTCTTTTAAGTACACTGAACGCGTGATATCATCAGGAATCAACGCAATGGACTCCACAATATCTTTGATTAATCCAGCGCGTTTAATTGGATCGTTGTCGGAATCCTTTAAAAGAATGTCCGTTTTAAATCCTACAAAATCACGTTGATTCTCTTCGATGTATCGCTTGACTTCATCAGAACCATGACTCTTTGAGAACGAATCTGGATCCTCTCCTTCTGGAAACAAAACCACTTTTACATTCATTCCTTCTTCTAAAATCAAATCAATTCCCCGAAACGACGCACGAATTCCAGCGGCATCACCATCATATAAAATGGTGATATTGTTGGAATACCGCTTCATCAATTTAATTTGATCTTTAGTCAATGCGGTTCCGGACGATGCGACAACATTCTCCACTCCGGCTTGATGCATGCTAATCACATCTGTGTAGCCCTCTACCAAATAAGAGTTATCATACTTTATTATGCTAGATTTAGCAAAGTAAAGTCCGTATAAGATTTTACTCTTATTATAAATGATGCTTTCAGGAGAATTAAAATACTTAGCAACTTTCTTTCCTGATTGCAATGTCCTCCCACCAAAACCCAGTACTTTCCCAGAAATACTGTGTATCGGAAACATCACACGACCACTAAAGAAGTCAAAATGTCGATCGTCTTTCGTTCTCGAAAGACCAAGGGCTTCCAGATATTTTAACTTATATCCTTTCTTTAATGCGGCATCGGTAAATGACCCTTCGTTTTGTGGACAATAGCCCAACTGAAAACGTTCTATGATTTCTGGTCGAAAACCACGTTCCACAAAATAGGACATCCCAATAGCCTTACCTTCTTCACCTTTGTGCATGCGGTCCACAAAAAAGTCCCTCGCATACTCATTGATAATCTGTAAGCTTTCTCGTTCGGTTATCTGTTCCTGCTCTTCAGGTGTTAACGGCTTTTCTTCTGGGATTTCAATATTGTAGCGGTCTGCCAACCATTTTAGTGCCTCTGGATAACTAAAATGTTCATGTTCCATTATAAATGAAACCACTGTACCCCCCTTACCACTGGAAAAACATTTAAAAATTTGTTTAGCCGGACTAACCATGAACGAAGGCGACTTCTCATCCGTAAATGGACTCAATCCCTTTAGATTCGATCCAGAACGTTTTAAGGCCACAAAATCTCCAATTACCTCCTCGATTCGGGCGGTATTCATGATATCTTCAATGATATGTGGTGGTATCCTTGCCATTGCCTAATTGGTAGCCCCTGATTCCTTCGTTGGTTGATCGTAATTGATGGTTTCCAGCAGCTCACCCGATTCTGCATAAAACCTCCATTCACCTATCCTTTCATCCATTAGGTATT
>JALQTG010000227.1 GCA_023264075.1 Crocinitomicaceae bacterium | reverse complement strand
CACCCAGGCCGAGGTGGGAATAATTGATACAGAAGAGAAATTACAGCGTGTTGCGAACATCAACGTAGATATCGCCTTAGCAGAAATTCGCGCAAAAAGTGAAATTCTATTTGAAATGGAAACAGAAGGCAGTATAAAAATTGTCGGAGGAATGTATGATATTGAAACAGGTCTAGTCACCTTCCATTAACAAGCCAAAGCTGGCCTAATATAACGGTTTTACGTCACTTTATTTTCATGATTAAAATCATGATTTTTCAATAGCTCATAAGAAAGATTTGTTTACAATTTTGTTACCGTTATTTTAGCGTCCTAAATTGACTATATGGAGCTTAAGTATTGGAAAAAGAAAAGTGATGCGGAGATAAAAACTCAATTATTCGAAGCGCTCAACAAAAATGTAAACTACAGCGAGAAAACAATTCTCGGAGTTCCCGCCTCTTATTGAGATGAGAAAGTTTTTGCTCAAGATGCCATCTTTTTAAAGGACGCACCTTATTTGTCTACCCTCATTCAAAACCCTAACCACATTGGGTGTCACACATTGGGACAATCAGAGTCATTTTTCTCAGGCACTCAAGCAATTGAGCGAGATTTGATTAATATCTGCGCCTATGATATTCTGAAAGGTACTGACGACCATTTTGATGGATACGTCGCTTCCGGGGGTACAGAGGCCAATCTTCAGGCGATTTGGATCTACCGCAATTACTTTTGCCAAGAGAAAGGACTCAAACCACAAGAAATTTGTATCCTTTGTTCTGAAGACAATCATTATTCCATGGATAAAGCGGCGAATGTATTGGGAACGCGGATTCAAAAAGTACGGGTAACAGTCGACACACGTGAGATTACAGCCGATTCAGTGAGTACTGCGATTGGCGTTCAAGTAGAAAAAGGTACAAAAGCATTCATTGTGGTAGCGAATATGATGACGACGATGTTTGGCTCAGTGGATAATCCAGATCATTACATTCATGCTTTAGAAGAAAATAACCTTCCCTATTTAATCCATGTGGACGGAGCTTATGGAGGTTTTTATTTTCCATTCTCAGAAACGAGTCACACGATGGATTTTAGAAATCCAAAGATCAGTTCGGTAACTCTCGACGCACACAAAATGGCCCAAGCACCATATGGAACAGGGATTTTTATCGTGCGTAAAAACCTCATTCACTATGTGAATACGAAAGAAGCCAGCTACGTTGAAGGGGAAGATTTTACATTAATAGGAAGTCGCTCTGGTGCGAATGCTGTAGCAGTATGGATGATCTTGAGCAAATATGGCCCCTTTGGATATATGGAAAAAATCTTTGTTCTTCAAAAACGAACATCCTGGATGTGCGATCAATTAGACAAATTGAACATCCCCTATTTTCGAAATCCCGCAGCCAATATTATTACGATAAAAAAGGAGGGAGTCTCAGCTCACATTGCGCATAAGTACGGATTAGTCCCTGATAACCATCAACATCCTTCCTGGTACGAAATTGTTGTTATGGATCACGTCACGGTAGACAAGCTAAATATGTTAGTTCAAGATTTGAAAGAGCATCAAGAACAATAAGGAATATAAACAAAAAAGTCCTAGCTACCACTGCTAGGACTTAAATAATACATTAGGCTTGATTAATATTCATCTTCATTAAAGAAGAAGTCTTCTTTCGTAGGATAATCAGGCCAAATATCTTCAATACTTTCAAAAACCTCCTCATCATCTTCAAGATCTTGAAGATTCTCTACCACCTCTAAAGGAGCTCCAGTTCTTATAGCAAAATCAATCAATTCATCTTTTGCAGCTGGCCAAGGCGCATCTTCTAAATAAGAAGCAAGTTCAAGCGTCCAATACATATCTAATTGTTTTAAGGTTCTTCGTTTATTTCGGCAAAAGTATATTTATTTTTCAGAAAATCAAATTAAGGTTTTCAACAATAACTCATTCACCATCAATATCAGTTACATTCTAGGCTTCCAGGGAATTTCTGGAGCATTTAAATCTTGGGTTAACTTTCTCGATAATACAAACAAGTAATCGCTCAAACGGTTCAAATAAGTCAAGACGATTTGTTGTTCAAAACCCACTTCTTTCATTGCCACCACAAGTCGCTCTGCTCTTCGACAAACGCACCGCGCAATGTGCGCATAAGAGACAGTTGTATGTCCGCCTGGAAGAACAAATGAGCGCATTTCAGGTAATTCTTCGTTCATCTCATCGATGTTCTTTTCAAGGTATTCAATATCACCATTAGAAATTTCTGGAAGTTTCATTTTGGTACCTTGCAGTGATGTCGCCAACAATGAACCAATTGTAAACAATCGATCTTGAATCTCTATTAGTTGGGCGCGGTACTCCTCGCTCATTTCTTGATCCCGAAGCAGGCCTATCCAAGAATTTAATTCGTCCACTGTACCATACGATTCTATTTGAACGTGACTTTTCTTCAATCGTTCTCCGCCCAACAATGATGTCTCTCCTAAATCTCCTGTTTTCGTGTATATCTTCATTTTCTAATACTTAACAATAAAATGTTCTTTTTGCTGATGCGTTCTTTTCACCACAATCCCCATTCGAAATAGATCCATTGTCAGGTGATAACGATCCATAGCTACAATTTGTTTCCAATGATTCAACATATCTTCCGACCACCGAATATCGTCAATAATAATAATGGTCTCATCTTTTAGAATAGGTTCCAATAGTTCAAGCATTTCAATAACGCTGCTTCCGCGATGATCTCCATCAATATAGACTACATCATAATGCGTATGATTAGATTCCAAAAAATGGACGAATGAAGCGTTTACACATTTAATATTGGAAAGAGAAGACAACTCATTTTTTACAAAATTATACGTATTGGGACACCCCTCCACTGTAGTTACAGCAGCGTTTGTATTCCCTCGGGAGAGCATCCAACTACCTAGACCAAGAGATGTTCCTAATTCTAATACTTTTGCAGGTTTATAATGTTGTGTAATTCTAAAAAGAAGCTCGCCATATTTCCCATTAGAACCAGATACCCTAGCCATTTTTGAAACTCTTCGACGCTTACCCATTTTTTTCGATCCTGCTCCATAATCCATGACCTCAATCGAACTTCGATTTGTGTGCAATCGATGAAAATAATTCTTAAACCCGTTTTTAATATCGCTAGGAATGGGTAATCGAAGGCAAACATCCACAAAATCATATACGTAGGGAGAATGTGTGCCGTGCCGACCTTTGGCTTTTAGAAGATATTGAAAGAATTCTAAGGCAATATTCATACTTAAGCGAAGATACATGAAATTCCCCTGGAAACTACGTATAATCCTGTCGAAATCTCTATCTTCACAATTTACTTAAGCAAATAAACTATTTTTGCATTTGCTTCGTTAAAAGCAAAACCAGTTGCACACTATGACTCAAGAAATAACCATACATGACAAGGAAAAACAGCACGAACTTGTTTTTAGTCATCAACCAGAAATAAAACTTGTAAGCCCTTGCAAACTTAATAATGGGATTATTCGCCACGACTCCTTTGAGAAAAAGAAATTTGAAAAGCAATTTTTAGAGAGCACCGCATCCACCACATTGTTTATACCTGCGTCGGGATCAGGCTCAAGAATGTTTCAATTCCTTTACGATTTCTTAGAGAACCCAAACGAAGAAAACCGAAGTAAAACAGAAAAATTTTTAAATCATATCGAGGACTTTGCATTTTTTGAGCTTTTACCTTATCAAATAAAATTAAACGTCCGGAATTATAACATTTCACTAGATGAATTCATTGCTTATTTGTTACAACCGACTGGGTTATCGTTAGGACAGAAGCCTAAAGGACTTATTCCATTTCACAGAACAAGAAGCTTTGTACTCAATGCTTTTCAAGAGCAGCTACTTCAAGGACTTCGTATTAAAGAAGACCCGACGCGCTTTCACTTCACAATAAATGGAGAGTTCGAACAGGAAATTGTCGACACCCTAAACCATATTAAGGGATTAACTTCACGAAACTGTGTCATTGATACCAGTATTCAAAACCCAAATACGGACTCAGTTGCTTTCGATCAAACAGGAAATATCGTAACAACTTCTGATGGTAATGAATTAAGAAGGCCCTCAGGCCATGGAGCGCTTTTAGAGAATCTCGGAGCTATCGAAACGGACATCATCTTCATTAAAAACATTGATAATGTGCAACATGAAGCTCAATCGGGAGAAGCTATTGAATACTTCCGCTATTTAGGTGGTATTTTGATGTTCCTCCAAAAC
>JALQTG010000189.1 GCA_023264075.1 Crocinitomicaceae bacterium | reverse complement strand
CTGTACCTGCTTCCCAGTGAACAAGGGAAAGGATTCGGAAAACAGATGCTTGATTTTGTGATTGATTGGGCTAAAGAACGTGGCTCACCGTCTATTTATTTAAATGTCAATCGGTACAACAAAGCGGTAGACTTCTATCAGCACATTGGAATGAACATCCTCCATTCCGAAGATATCGACATTGGAAATGGATACCTCATGGAGGACTACGTTATGGAATTAACGCTTAACTAGGTTCTTCTACTTTTTTCCGCAAACGCATATTGAGTACTTCCACAATCAAGGAGAACGCTACAGAAAAATAGATGTACCCCTTTGGAACATGCTCTCCAAAACCTTCTGCCACCAACATTACACCAATTAAAATTAAAAACGACAACGCTAAAATTTGAAGTGTTGGTCTGGCTTCAATAAATCGACTAATGGCACCTGTAAAAATCATCATAACTACCATCGCTACCACTACAGCAATGATCATTAGGATTATTTGGTCAACCAACCCAATTGCAGTAAGAATTGAGTCAAAACTAAACACAATGTCGAGTAAAATGATTTGAAAAATAATCTTACTCATCGAGCCTTTCGCTCCTTGTTTCTCCTCAGGTTGTCCTGCCCCAGATATTTTATGGTGAATTTCCGAAGTACTTTTCGCAATTAAAAAGAGTCCCCCTGCAAGCAAGATCAAGTCTCGCCAACTAAACCCTTGAACAAATCCGAGGAAATCAATTGTAAAGACAGGCTCGGTCAGTTTAATGATATACGTAATCCCCATCAACAATAATACACGAAAAACTAAGGCCATCATCAACCCGATTGTACGCGCTTTTGCTTGCTGCTCTTTCGGTAATTTGGAGGAAACAATGGAGATAAATATAATATTATCCACCCCAAGGATAATCTCCAAGAAAATCAAGGTCAATAAAGCTACCCACGTATGTCCTTCTGCAAAAATTGAAAAATCGATTGCCATGCATTAATTATTTCTGCAAAACTACCATTTATCTTTTATCATCCCAATTCTTAATCGCTATTCAACATATTATTTCGATGGTTTTAATTGTGCTAAGAACTCCTCTTCTTTGCCGCTAACCAATGCCTGAATGAAAGCACTTCCGATGATGGCACCATCCACGTCGACTGTTGCTGCTTCAAATGTCGCTTTATCCCTGATTCCAAACCCCATAATTACTGGAGTAGCTCCACAAATTGATTTCACTTGGCGGTAACGCTCTTGCAAATTAAGCGTCGTTAGATGCTGAGAACCAGTTGTTACATTCGTCGACACCAAATACACAAATCCTTTTTCTGAAAGACGTGCCGCTTTTCGAATGCGGTCATCGGATGTTTTAGGGGTCACTAAAAAACAAGGCGTCACACCATAATGATCAAATATCTCCTTATAAGAGCGTTCGTAGATTTCGATGCTCAAATCTGGCAATACAACATGCTTCACCCCTACATGATTTGCTTCTGCCAGAAATCGATCCATTCCAAATTGTAAAATCGGATTAAGGTAGCCCATAAGTACCAACGGAACCGAAGTGTTCACCGCTTTTATATTGAGAATAAATACAAAATTACTGCGCTAAATCACAACATCGCTTAATTAGCCACCACCAATTTGTATTTTGCATTGTTCTGTTCATTGGGTAAAAATATGAAGTAAATAATCTATTCGTGCACCAGGCTGAACTACTTTTTTTGTGATGTATCCTCCATTACACTTTTAAAAGCCAATAAAAATGATCATTCTTATTCATTGATACAACTTACTGAATCAGGCTAGCTCTGTACAGACGAACTTCTTCCCAAGACACCTCATCTCCGACTACCTCTTTCATCTGACCCAGTGAAAGTGAGGTATCTTTATTAATTTTTTCATCAAAATAATTCAAGCGATCTTCACTCATCACCGCTTTGATATCCACTTCGCCACTGCTGATTAACTTCGTCAGGTGACTGTAGATCGTTTGGATCGTCAGCTTACGTTTTTCTGCAATGTTCGGAATATCCATGCCCGATTCAAAGTACTCCAACGTTTGGGCATACGTAGATTTTTTAGGTGTTTTAGACTGTTTCTTTTTAGCGCGAGTTGAGAGAATTGTTCCCTCATCAATATCCGTGATGGTTGGGTTTTCTATTCGAATTTCGTTCTTGACCATTTGAACTTTGGCCATTTTATAGTTTTGAATTTCGTTGTTCCAAATGGTCTCTTTCGATATTTCCCTTCCATTGTACATGTTTTCAATCAGAATTCTCGCACGTTTCAAGCGGAGGATGGATTCCGTCATAAGGTCATCTAATTCGGCTAATTCTTCTAAGTACTGTTTTGCACGAGATTTCCTTCCCAATAATACCATTTTCTTCAACGTAGACCGAAAGACAGGTTCCAATATTTGAATGAAGTAACCGTAAGCCGCCTGAGTGCGAGTATGAATGGTTTCCATATCAAAATGAGAGGGGTGACATAATCGTTGGATTTGTATACGAAACTTCCGTGCTGGCTCTAAAGTGGTGAGTAAATTCATTAATTGTTCTTCAAACCAAGGCAAATGTTTTCCTTTATCCGAATTAAACGCTGCTCGTTTATGCTCACCCTCTAAGGCTAACCATGCACTAACCACGTCCTCCCAAAAAAATGCCTCATGCAATTGACGCTGAATAAAACCAAGTGTCCCGAGTTCTAAGGAAGACTTCAACAATTCTTCATCTGCTTTATTTTGCGCATATTGAACCACCTGCTGATCACTCGAAAGTCCATTTAGTTGAATTGGATTCAATAAGACCAAGCCTGCAAGGGATGTTAGCCGCGATAATGCGACATAGGCTTGCCCTGGAGCGAAAACACTTGAGATGTCAATTACTGCCTTTTCAAAAGTGAGACCTTGACTCTTGTGCACAGTGATTGCCCATGCCAACTTAAGTGGATAATGAACAAACGTACCAATGACTTCTTCATGAATTTCATTAGATTGTTCATCTATACTAAATCGCACATTTTCCCATTCGTATTTTTCAACTGAAATTGTTTTATTTTCCTCTGGAAAGGTAACAGTCACCTCGGATGGAGACAAGGAAGAAATGCGCCCTATTTTTCCATTGTAAAAAAGTTTATCTGGAGATATGTCATTTTTAATGAACATCACTTGAGCACCAACTTTCAGTTCCATGAGTTCAGGGATGGGGAACATGTGAGCTGGAAAATCACCTGTCACCTGCGCCTTATACGTCAGCAAATTCGAACTTAATGCCTTCAAGGCAGAAGTATTCATATCATCTGCTTTCGCGTTATGTGTAGTAAGTGTAATATATCCCTCCTCTTTGATCGCGTCGAAATCAGGACGCACGTAGTGATTCAACACCGATACGTCCTTTTGGGACACGTAATTATTGCGAAGATTATTCAGAATATCTATGAATGACTGATCTGATTGACGATATATTTTATCCAGTTCAATGTACAGTGGAACAGCCTCTTTGAGCACCTGAGCATGAAAGAAAAATATTCCCCCATAATAGTCCTTTAGCACTTGCCATTCTTGTTGGTTGACAACTGGCGGAAGCTGCAATAGGTCCCCGATGAACAATACTTGAACACCACCAAAAGGAATATTTCGTTTACGCACTTTACGCAGCATAAAATCCATTGCATCGAGAAGGTCTGCACGCAGCATACTTACTTCATCAATAATCAACAACTCCATATTTCGGAAGATAGCCTGTCGCTTGGAGTTCATTCGAAAATGACGTTGCAAAGTATCTTTCGTTTGTATTTGAAGTCGCTCAGAGATAAATGGTGGTTGACCGTTAATAGGTAAAAATCCACCAAATGGAAGTTGAAACATGGAATGAATGGTAACCCCTCCGGCATTCAAGGCAGCAATTCCCGTTGGAGCCACAATTATCGTGTTTTTATGGGTGGAAGCGATGATCTTTTTAAGCAAGGTAGTCTTACCTGTACCTGCTTTTCCTGTAAGGAATATCGATTGATTCGTCTGATTAATAAACTTCTCTGTAAAGGCCGCTGGCGATGTAATTTCTTCAGGAATAATA
>JALQTG010000050.1 GCA_023264075.1 Crocinitomicaceae bacterium | reverse complement strand
TACTGTTCCAGTTATTAATTAAAGTGAGCAGCTCCATTGGATCTGGCTCCTTAGAAATAACCACCTCCGCGGGAATCTCAGCACTTTGAGGGTAGACCCATTGAGTAATGTAGTCCTTTTCAACACGCATCCAAGCTTCTATAAACTGGACAATTTCTCCAACATTGTGCGTGGAATGGATGCGCTGCTTGATCGATGTACGCCAAGTATGTAATTGATGAAAGGCTTCAGAAACCTCTTGAGAGAAATTGACAAGCTCGATGGAAATCGCGTAATTCACCGAAGGAACATCAACCCCAATTAGCGTGAAGTACGCTTCTTCGAATTTGCGTAAGCGTGCCAGTTTAGCTGAAAACACTTTTGGAATAGGTGTAGAGGTTAAAAAGTAACGCTTAATATCAAACATCTCTTGCTCCCAACGGTCGATGAACTCATCTCCATCTTCAATTTTCAATAGTACTTTTGCCTCTTGAAGTGTCATGATACAAAGTTAAGCGTTGAATTGGTAAATTCGCATTGGACAGTTACAAAGTTCACACGCGACAAAAGTAACTTAAGAACTTTATTACAGGTCTACACAGGAATGTTTAATTTTGAAGAAGTAAAAACACATATGAATCGTCGCGATAATTTTTTAACCCTGCAGGGGCAAACGAATCCGTTTCCTTTCCTGATTGATGTAGACTATGCAAAAGGAATTTACATATATGATAAATCGGGAAAAGCTTACATGGATATGATTTCAGGTGTCGCTGTAAACAACATTGGTCATAACCACCCTCGCGTGGTTGAAGCGCTCAAGCAACAAATTGACAAGCACCTCCACATAATGGTATATGGCGAATTCATCCAAGATAGTCAATTGGGGTTTGCAAAAAAACTAAGTGCTTTGCTTCCTACCCCTCTCGATTGCGTTTACACGGTGAATTCGGGAACCGAAGCAAATGAAGCCGCATTAAAACTTGCTAAACGGATTACGGGACGCAGTGAAATGGTCGCTTGTATCGGGGCGTATCACGGGAGTACACATGGCTCGCTGAGTGTTTCTTCCAATGAGTCGAAAAAATCACCCTTTCGACCTTTATTACCAGATGTCCGATTCATACGATATAACTCTCTGGAGGATTTAGGGTTGATTACGGAACGAACAGCAGGAGTAATTATTGAACCAGTTCAAGGAGATGCGGGCGTACGAATTGCATCGACTGAATATTTAGAAAAACTTCGTGACCGATGTACTGAAACTGGAGCTCAATTAATTTTCGATGAGATACAGTGCGGAATGGGGCGCACTGGAAAACTTTTTGCATTTGAGCATAGTGGTGTTATCCCAGATATTCTAACACTCGGAAAAGCACTTGGTGGAGGAATGCCAATTGGTGCTTTCGTTAGCAGTTATACGAAGATGAAACAGCTCTCATTCGATCCAATACTTGGACATATCACCACGTTTGGTGGTCATCCTGTTGTATGTGCGGCAGGTGCCGCTTGTTTAGATGTACTAACTCAAGAGGTTGACTATCTCGAAGTGGAAGCAAAAGGAAAAAAACTAGAGGAGTTGCTTAGCCGACACCCAGCTATTCAGTCGATCAGACGCATAGGACTTATGTTTGCTATTGATATGGAAAGTGATTTGATAGTCGCGAAAATCGTAGAACAATGTCTTGAAGATGGTCTGATTACGTTTTGGTTTTTGTCTCACCCTTATAGTTTCCGACTAAGTCCTCCACTTACAATATCATGGGAAGAAATTCAACAAGCAGGAGAAGTAATATTAAAAGCGATGGACAACTTGCCCTAAGCTATTTATTTCCCATGGGAATTATTGGATGTATCTTTTCTTTTAGGAATAGGATCATGTCCGCATCCTCCCCAAGGACCACAACTTGAAAGTCGCTTAACTCCCATCCAACCACCTCTTAGAACGCCCCATTCCCTGATTGCCTCAATCATATATTGGGAGCATGTCGGCGTATAACGGCAACTTGCTGGAAAAAGCGGACTTATTATCCATTGATAAATCTTTACTAAAAAGATAAAAGGGGCTTGACCTATTTGGCGGAAAACACTCACGTCGCAAAGATACGCAAATTGGTTTAATCAAGGTTTAATTCAACTGAGAATTCAAAATAGTACAGATCCTTATAATCAATAGGATGAAACGCATAATAGATCGCGGATTTAGATTTAAGAGCAATGGTGATAAACCCCAACCCTGCACCACCTTTGTTTGAAAGAAAACCTTTACTCAATACATCTAGGTAAAAGGCTTTGACTTCTTCTAATGATTTTTCATTTATATTATCGAGATGCTTGGTTAAAAAACTTCGATCCTCATCAGATGCGTAGCTTCCAAAAGACACGCGGTAGTCTGCACCCATCCTAAGAACAATTACATGACCAATTTGCTGGTCATCTGCATCACTCCCACCATGAATACGAATATTTTGAAGTCCTTCAATGAGCACTGAAAACATACGTTTAATCATGTTTTTTTTGACGTCATTGGAAATAAGGATGTTTTCGACACCTTCCGAAATACTGTTCACTAAATCCTGCGAAAACCGACCAAAATGAGCAATGATTACGGATGAGTCTGGAGCACTACAAAACGTATCGTAAATGTCTTGATAGGTATTTTTTATGACTGTTGATATTTCGGAATTTTCGCTACTCATGTTTCCATTTTGAATTGCCTTTCTACGTCACTTGAACACTTAAATTAAGTTAACATACGTACAATGAACGCTAGAAGGATTGAATTGGTTGCACAACTAGTGTACAATCGTAACATTCCCTGCAGCTTCAAACGTTGTTCCATCTGTTCGTATTCCTTTCGCTTTATACACAAAAACACCCGTATTCACTTTCTTACCTCTAAACATTCCATCCCAACATACTTCTGGAT
>JALQTG010000280.1 GCA_023264075.1 Crocinitomicaceae bacterium | reverse complement strand
ATCGGCATCTTGAAAAGGATGTCGTAAACCAAAACATATGGCTGAAGACATATTTGAAAAAATTAAGAACAACAGAGGTCCGATAGGACAGTTTGCTAAAGGAGTTCATGGTTACTTTACCTTCCCAAAGTTGGAGGGAGAGATCAATAACAAAATGATGTTCCGTGGAAAAGAGTGTTTGGTGTGGTCGGTAAACAACTATTTAGGTTTAGCGAATCATCCAGAGGTGCGTAAGGCAGATGCAGATGCTGCAGCGCAATACGGAATGGCTTATCCAATGGGAGCACGAATGATGACTGGACAGACCAGTGAACACGAAGCTTTTGAAAGTGAAATCGCAGACTTCATGCAAAAAGAAGACGCGATTCTTTTGAACTTCGGATATCAAGGATGTTTATCGGCAATTGACTGTTTGGTAGACCGTCACGATGTAATCGTTTATGATAGTGAATCACATGCGTGTATCATGGATGGAATGCGTTTACACGCAGGAAAGCGCTATGTCTTCAAGCATAATGACATGGAAAGCTTCGATAAGCAAATGGAACGTGCTACTAAAATTGCTGACGAACAAAATGGAGGTATCCTAGTAATTACTGAAGGTGTCTTCGGAATGGCTGGTGACCAAGGTAAATTGAAAGAAATCGTTGAATTCAGAAAGTCCGGAAAATACAATTTCCGTCTTTTCGTTGACGATGCGCATGGTTTTGGTACAATTGGAGAAACTGGAATGGGTGCTGGTGAAGCACAGGGTGTTCAGGATGAAATCGATGTGCTTTTTGGAACATTTGCAAAATCAATGGCGTCTATCGGAGCATTTATTTGTTCTGATGAACACATTATCGAATACATGCGTTACAACATGCGTTCACAAATGTTCGCAAAATCACTTCCAATGACATTAACGATTGGAGCTCGTAAGCGCTTAGAGTTGTTGCGTACAAAACCAGAGCTGAAAGAAAACCTTTGGAAAATTGCATCAGCACTTCAAAAAGGTTTGAAGGAAAATGGATTCAACATTGGAGATACAAATTCTCCTGTTACTCCGGTATTCTTGCAAGGTAATTTAGCGGAAGCAACCAATATGACGTTTGATTTACGAGAGAATTATAGTATTTTCTGTTCAATTGTGATCTATCCAGTTGTACCGAAAGATGTCATCATGTTACGTTTAATCCCAACCGCTTCGCATACACTTGAGGATGTAGAATACACTATCAAAACATTCAAAATAGTGAAAGAGAAATTGGATAACGGTGAGTACAAGGCGGAAGAATTAGCGCGTGTAGAAACGGATAAATAATTAACATCTATTGATAGAGAAGGACGAATGTAAATTCGTCCTTTTTTTTGCTTTGATTTTTAGAAAAACGCTCTTACTTCTACCCCTCCAGCATGAATTGCGCTGTTGCCTTCTGATTTCCGACCATTATACTGAATACTCACTTGCAAGTTTTTAGAAATACTCCGCTGATAACTGACTGTCCAGGTGTAATTCACACCAGGCCTTAGGGATTCTAACATTTCAAATGACAACGCATTATTCTGAACACCATTGTACGCTATATTCACTGCGTTAATCCCACCTTGTAAACTTCCCTGTTGCGCTTGGTTGAATTTAAACTGTACCCCTATATCTCGAATTTCAGCTGTTTCACCACCAAACTCTTGCGCATTTTCTTTGTCCTCCCACCTCAAATCCAACGAAACCCTAAACTTGGTATTTGGCTGAAATATAAACGAAGGTTGCACTTTATAATAGTTGATGTTGTAATCCCTTCCGGTGGTATAATCTGCCGAAGAAGAGCGAGTTCCTAATTCACTGGTGTTGGTTAAGGTGAATTTCTTTTTAATGTTCCAGCGTAAATTAATTTGATGAAAATTGTTGAGCCTTCCGTCAAACCCATTCGCTAACAATATTTTTGACCCAACTTCCGAATAGGAATAATCCGCTCCAAAGATTGCGTTGGTACGATTAAAAAACAGCGTATTTCGAACGGCTGAGGAGAAACTAATCAGACTTGTATCCGCAATATCGCGCAAAAAGGGATTGTAAGAATCCAACGTTTGATCAGCTGTCTTGCGACTAATACGAAAGCGCGCTTGATTGGAAAAACGGGCTAAAAATTTCTTCGCACCTTTTTCGTTGGACCATATGCGTTCGGGTCTCCAAAACACACTTTGGTTGAACTCATTAGAGTAAGTACGAACATACTCATTGGTAGGTGTGAATACGCGAATATAGTTCGCTTGATCGGCGTATTGGGCAATTTCAAACTCGTTCAAATCTTTGATGCCGTCCCCGTTATAATCAATCCAGGTATATACGCCTTGCCCCGTATTTACTTCGATATACAAAAATTCCTTGCGTAATTCCAATCCGGAAGCAGCTTCATAAAATGTATTCGCCGTCAGCGCCCCTTTAAACAGTTTGAGATTATAATCAACCCTCCCTAATAGAGTGTTTTCAGGAGATTGAGTAATAAGCGTTTCATCTTCTATGCGCAAACTACGATAGCTGACCAGTGCGTTTAATTTCGAATGGCTACTTGTTAACCAATCATACGAAGCACCTACGCTCCTTGCCTTAGCGGCTGGCGCTAAACGCTCCGTATTGCTGATGCGATCATAGCGTTCTCGATAGAAAATATTAAAGCCATTCTTAACGGTATCCAATTGTCGCAGGTACACCTGCCAGTCATACCACTGATAGGAATTGGTCGTCAGCGCTGAATCGCCGACTTGAAATGAGTTTAATTCGTGATCGTCTTTGAACCCTATTTTGAAATACTTAAATTCTTTAGAGATATCTGCAAGGTGTCTGGTGTAATTATTTTGGTTTTCAGCACTTGACCTCAAGTAACTCCCTTCCCATTTGGCACGAAACCCATTTTTGTTCCAATCTCCTGTAAAGCGTGCACTGTTCCCTTGATAATCGCGTCCCAATGTGAAATTCTGGGCCTCCAAACTGAAGGAGCCAAATTGTTTGTTTCTTAAGGTCCCCCCGAGATTCACTAATAATTCATCTCCTACGTAATTTCTACCCCGAACGTTCCAATCACGATCAAATTCTACGGAACGATACCGTTCAATTGGGTTAAAATTTCGGGTTCGGTATTCGAATTCATTATTCGTAATGAACTGCCAAGCTGGAACACTATCACGGCCAAGGTTAAACGTACCAACTAGTTTGGTATTATTTCCAAAGGCATTATTATCCTCATTGTTAATTCGAGAAAACGTATTGACATCGTTATGGCTGGTACTAAACTCGCTCGTAATGTTAAACTTTCGATTGATGTGATACGTAATACCCGCTGTAACCATACTATTTTGCTTTGGTGCAACAATGAGACGTGCGGGTTCGAAGTCACCTTGAGAAACCCCTGCAACAGGCGCCACCCATTTATAGACCCTTCCAACGGCAGTGAAGCGGTCAAAAATGTAATCACCATTTCCCATTCCTACATTCGTAAAGACCGCCCTGTAAAAAGCTGAATCTGGAGAAACACTGTAGACAAGCACCGAATCAATACCTAGTGAATCCACTAACTTATAGGTGACTTGGCTATCCGTAAAACCAATGCTGTCTATTGCAACAGTTCTTGCTAACTGTATACTATCTCCAATTCCAGAGAGCAATTGGCGTTCTTGCAACGATAAATCTTGCTGGAGGGTTTGATTTTTAGCATCTTGTTCCGAGTATAAATTCAGCCAGAAGTCAACTTCTTCGCTTTCATACACAGTACTCGCTTGAAATAACGAACGCGCATAGTTTTGGTCAGTATACTGGAACTCCACCACAATACGAACATCTTTTGTAATTGGATTGCGCGTAGTAAAGGTAATTTCCGCGGTATTATAATTAATTATATAATCGAACTCTTGCCCGCGCTCCATCACTTTTCCATCTAAGTAAACCACTTCTGAACCTCCTAAAACAATAATAAACGGCTCATTATCATTGCCTGTCAAGCGATATGGACCTTGATTACTTTCTACCCCTTGAATAACGTTTCGCGCAAACTTACCTTTCGACAAAGCCCCAGCGCCTTGCATGGTCCATTTTGCTTTGTTCTCAGTCTCCCAAGAATATTGTCCATAGAGTCCTTGCGCCCGTTTGTTGTAATTCATGAAGTGACTCCGCGGTCTTCGCAACCAAAAATCTCCTGCTATAATTTTATACCGGTCGCCGTATAATTGAATGAATACTTGGTCAAACTCTTGTAATCGGTTGGTGTTTCCATCCGGCTGAATGGGAATGTTATCATCTGTTACAGTAGCAAGCATCTTCATATTAGGAGAAACGTCACCTGACAACTGAAGATTCAACGATGAATTAATTGATAAATCCTGGCTATTCCCAAAGGAAATACCGCGTGAGATACTTCCCGCCTTTTGGATGCTTGAACCTCCAAAAAAGTCTTCCTTTGGAATATCTGACGCATATAAATACTCCTCCAATCCACCTTGCTGCCGATAAATCAAAGAGGTATCTTTGTTTTGGTAGGTCTTTGCGAAATCAATACCGAATACGCGATAAACCAATTCCAAACTATCACGGCATTGCCTCTTAAGTAAAAATTGCCGGCGAAGGCCATCAAAGTAGTAATCCGCAGGAGACAAACGATCTGTTCCACAATACACCGAAAGACTTTCATCAAATATGGTCAGTGAGTCTAAGGTAACCGTGTCTTCTGACGCTGCCAAACGCAAAACTCTGAGATTCGATTCTTGGGCATTGGAAAAAAATGCTGCCCAACAAAACAGCAGCACCAGAAGTCCATATTTACCTTTATCAAACATTTACGCTAAAGTACTAACGTTTGATAAATCATTTTGGTGTAAAGAAAAAATAGTTTAAAATGAACCAATTCGAAAGGTTGTTGTACACTCCCCCAAATTATTAAACTTAGCAATATGAAAACAAGTAAGAAGTATTTAAAATTAGTGGTATTAGGAGCGATGATGGTTCCTTATTTTTCATTTGGTCAGTACAACAAATGTGCAGCTCAAAATGTAATTACAGAACCCGTAGAAGAAGTGTATTACGATGCTGTTCTGCAAAAAAAAGTAACAAGAACTGTTGATAAACCGGTGGCAGCAGATACATACGGAAATCCACAAGGTAACCAATATGATTTGGCAGTAGACGGAGCTTTTGAAGGGCAAACTGTGGCAGTACTTCACCTTTACACTGGAGAAGGTTTTGATTTTGAATTGCCAAAGAATGCGTTAAAAGAAAAAGGATTCTCTGTTTACCGTTGGATTAATAACGCTCCGGACATTAAAGAGTTTAAGGAAGGACTTGACAAAGCTTGTCAGTTATGGATCATTTCGGATAGCTATTCAAAACTAAGCGCGGAACACGTAAAAGCGATTAAAGATTTTTTTGATGGTGGAAAAGGAGTATACATTTGGGGAGACAATCAACCGTATTATGCGGATGCGAACGTTGTAGCTAAGGCATTAATAGGCGTAGAAATGAAAGGAAATACAATGGGAGCTAAAGTAGTAAATCTTCAAACCGAAAATAACAAAGAAGGCTTGATACCGAACCACTTAATATCCACGGGGATTCAGAATATCTACGAAGGAATTACAATAGCAACATTAGATTACAGTCAAGATTTGACACCGCTAATTTATGGTTCAGCAAACAACCTGGTGACTGCTGCATACGAGAAAAATGGCAAACGCTTAATTCTTGATGGTGGCTTCACGCGTTTGTATGTAAATTGGGATAGCGCAGGAACTGGTCGCTATGTTAAAAACGCTGCAGCGTGGTTAGTGAATTATGAAAAATTTGGAAAAGAAGTTGTTTCTGAAAAAGTAAAATAATAGCCGTATGATCGCGGAATAATGGCTACTCGATTCGGGTGGCCATTTTTTATATAAAGAATTCGAAGCATTTAGTTACTCCCCAAAATGAATAAGTCTTCGGAGATAAAGTAATCCTCCAGCTGAAAAAGATAACAACAAAAAATAGTCATGGACAAAATATAAATAACCCTCCTCAAGGCGCGCAATGCTACCAGCAGTTATCATTTCTTCTTTCGCTTGAAAAATATGAAGGGAAGTACCTACGATTGAACCCAAAAGAAGAAGCAATAAATAACTGGACATACCTTTAACTTTTTGTTGTTCGGATAACCGCTCATTTTTATCTACAGAAATAAATAATCCCAAGGTAACCACCAAGAGCACAAGGTAGACCAACTTCAAAAAGGGAAGTTCTTGATAATAAAAAGAATACCCGATTAACGCGGAAATTGTCTGTTCAGCAATTCGGTCAATGAAAAACAGATAAAAACCCAGGGCAATCATCAGTAACAAAATCCCCCAGTAGGCTCGTTTAAACAAAAAATAAAACATGGATTAGGTTTTGCGTTTCTTTTTCTTTGCGGCAGGAAAAAGAACGTTATTGAGAATTAATCGGTACCCCGGTGAGTTTGGATGTAAATTCAAATCAGTAGGTGGGTCGCCAACACGGTGCTGATAATCCTCCGGGTCATGACCACCATAAAAAGTCCAAGTACCTTGACCAAATTCACCGTGTACATATTTTGCTGTACCAAGCACTTTCGATTCTCCCAAGACCACAGCGGTAGACTTAATGTAATCGGAAACAAAATCGGTCGTTTGCCCATAGAAGTTTTTAATAATTGAGGTGTGCGATTGCGTCAACATCGTCGGCACAACATCCCATTTTGCAGAAAATTCAAATACGGTAAAAATATCTTCCTTCTCAGTTGTGGCGCGATGGCGATCAGTTCCATCAATCGTGGAGTACTCATACTCCATTGGACTTTCTTTGATTTTAAAATCTTCAAACGCAAACGTGTTGTCAAAATCCAACTTGCTTTCGTAGCTCGGGTCCATACCGTCGCCGTCAAACATATGTTCACAAATGTCGGTTTTATGTGCAGAAAGAGCAATGTCAAAGCTATCCGTTCCACTGCACATCGTAAATAAATATCCTCCTGCGAAGACATAATTCTTGATCGTTTGTGCGACAGCTAATTTCATTTCAGAAACTTTTTCAAATCCTAAATTCTTGGCACTTTGCTCGAGTTCTGCGACTTGTTTGCGGTACCACGGAGCATTGCGATAGGCCGCGTAAAACTTACCATACTGGCCCGTAAAATCTTCATGATGCAAGTGCAACCAATCGTATTCAACCAGTTTGCCAGAAAGTACTAAGCTATCGTATATTTGATCATAAGGAATCTCAGCATATTGCATTACTAGCGTTACAGCATCATCCCATGGCATAAGTCCGGGAGGAGTATATACTGCAATCTTAGGAGCTACTTCTAACTGAACTACTTCTTGGTTCGCCTCTGGAGAAGCTATACCTCTTTTGATCGCGTCAACTTGACCATCCGCTAATACTTCGTAACTCACACCGCGAATAATCAATTCATCTTCAATACGATTGAGGTGTGGCATTAAAAAGGAACCTCCACGGTAATTCAACAACCATTCAATGGTTACTTCATTTTCCAACACGAAGTAGGCAATTCCATAAGCTTTCAAATGATTGCTTTGCGTTTTATCCATTGGAACAAGGATACTCGACGCAAAAACTTGGGCCTGAAAAATAAGCGCTAATAGTACACAAAAAAATTTCATACACATATTGTATTAAGAGCATACCTGCTTAAAAAGGATTCACATCGCCATCTTGGGTGAAGTCAAAATCATCATCTTCTAAATCGTCCATTTTACTCGAACGCGTGATCATATTTGCACCAGTCGCTTCAAACTCCCTATTTGGTGCTAATGGCGTTGGGACATAGTCGGCAACATCATCTCCCGCAAATGCATCAACGTTATCAAAGCGCGCATATTGTCCGATGAAGCGTAAACGGACTGTATCCAACGAACCGTTCCTGTGTTTTGCGATAATAATATCTCCCATACCTCTCGTATGACCATTTTCATCATCTAACAAACCGTAGTACTCCGGACGATAAATAAACGAAACGATATCCGCATCTTGCTCAATCGCACCCGATTCACGTAAATCCGACAGCACCGGGATTTTGCTTCCTCCTCGCTGTTCTACCGAACGACTCAATTGAGACAAAGCAATTACCGGAACGTTCAATTCTTTTGCAATTTCTTTGATGGATCGGGAAATCTGTGATATTTCTTGTTCACGATTACCACTGTTTTTTCCGCCTCCCCCACTCATCAATTGAAGATAATCAATGATGACCACTTGAATATCGTGTTTCTGTTTCATACGACGACACTTCGCACGCAATTCAAAAATTGAAATACCGGGTGTGTCATCAATATAAATCGGGGCTTCCGCTAATTTTCGTATACGTGTATGAATTTGTTGAAATTCGTGATCTTCAATATTTCCTTTACGCAATTTTTCAGCATCGATACGCGCCTCAGAGGAAATCAATCGTTTTACCAGTTGAACGCTCGACATTTCCAGTGAGAAAATAGCTACTCCCATGTTGTAATCAACTGCCGTATTTCGAGCCATCGATAAGACAAACGCCGTTTTACCCATCGCAGGTCGCGCAGCAATTACTATCATATCAGAACGCTGCCATCCTGAAGTAATGCGGTCTAAGTCTCTAAACCCAGTAGGTACTCCAGAGATACCATCGGAGTTCTTGCGAGCATTTTCAATTTCCGTCATTGCCCCTTGCATAGCAGTTTGCATGGTATCATAGCTTTTCTTCATATTGCTCTGCGCAATTGCAAAAAGCTCTTCCTCTGCCTTGGACAAGACATTAAAAACATCCTTGGTTTCGTCATACGCTTCACGCAAAATTTCATTACTCATGCGAATAATTTCACGTTGAATAAACTTTTCTATGATGATCCGGGAATGGTATTCTATATTCGCAGCTGAGGCTACCTTATTCGTCAATAATGACAAATAATAAGCTCCTCCAGCAATTTCCAATTCTCCATTTTTACGAAGCTTGTCGGTGACCGTTAATAAATCAATCGGTTCAGAATTCCCGAACAAATCACGAATAGCCGTAAAAATCACTTTGTGCTTAGGATCGTAAAAAGCGTCTGCCGTGCGCAAAATATCAATCGCATCATTGACCGAATTATTATCGAGCATCATTGCTCCAAGCACCGCTTCTTCAAGATCAAGTGCCTGCGGTGGAATACGACCTATATCCATTCCCACCGATTTTACGCGCTGCACGCGAGAGGCAGCAACTTTTTTATCTTTTCCGTCCGCATTATCCATAGCACAAATATACCTTTTTCTTGACGTGATAAAAACAAAAAATGGAGAAGATGGCACCATATAATTCAAATCATGCGGCGCTTCTGCGATTGATTCAAAAAGAAGTTTTCAACAACCCAATAATAGCGCTTTAGTTTTCTACTATAGACTGGAAACACATCGTCGAACCGCCTAGGATGAATTACTTTTTAAAAATAAAATGATTTCAAACTGCTGTTATTCAAATACTTAAATAGTAAACAAAGAATAACTCCTACCTGCATCACTTGGTTTTCGAATATTTTTAGAGTTATTTTGCAAACGCTTTTTGATTTAAAAGAGCATAAATCGCGAAACAGTATGGCAAAAAATTTAGTAATCGTAGAGTCTCCCGCAAAAGCTAAAACAATTGAAGGTTACCTTGGAAAAGACTTTGTTGTAAAGTCGAGTTACGGTCACGTTCGCGACTTAGCTTCTAAAGGTCTTGCGATTGATATTGAAAACAATTTCAAACCAGACTACGCTGTTAGTAGCGACAAAAAAGCGATCATCACCGAACTAAAAAAAATAGTTAAAGATGCTGATACCGTTTGGCTAGCAACGGATGAGGACCGCGAGGGAGAAGC
>JALQTG010000221.1 GCA_023264075.1 Crocinitomicaceae bacterium | reverse complement strand
AAAACTAGCGGCTTCTAATCCAGATGCAATGCGCATGCTGAAACAAGTCTTTTGGCAAGGGACTGATCATTGGGATACACTTCTTAAAGAACGTGCTGCGATGAGCGGTGAATTGGTCCTCTCCGATTTCACTGTGAATGCGATAAATGCGTTTAAGGCGAAATAATTCAACGATGTGCCCCAGGGAAGGTCGTAATTCTGGTTCGTTCATCGAATATACTCATAAACTAATTCTGCATCTTTGAATCTCCTCGTTTTTGATTTATGGGATATTTTTATCGGTTTTGCATGGATGCTGATCCTTTTTGCAATCGGTTTTATTATCAAAAATAGGAATGCTGGGCAGGGACATTACAGGTTTTATTTGTGGAACCTTTCTTTTAAAATGTTATTTGCTAGTATTTTTGCTTTCACATTTGCCTACGTAATTCAAGGAGGAGATACATTTGCTTATTGGGACGGAGCCGTTAAGTTGACCAATTTATTCTGGTATGACCCCCTCGCGTATTTGGATGAAATGTTGAGTAGTCCGAGTTCAGAAACTATCGGTTTCAACTTTAATTCTGCTACAGGATATCCTCCAGGATGGATCTATCGTGAACCGGAAAGTTTTTATATCAGCAAACTACTATCCATTATCAATTTTGTGACGTTTGATAGTTTTATTGCTATGACCTTCGTCTGCTCTTTTATCGCTAGTCAGGCATCTTGGCGATTCTACGAACTCATTCGCAAATATCAAGTAGCGCCAGAAAGATGGTTATTGATTGCTGCGCTATTCATCCCTACTGTGTCCTTTTGGTGCGCGGGCGTTTCAAAGGATACCTTTATTTTAGCGTCCCTGTTTTTTTTACTGTATCACATTTTTGCATTCATTGACCCGGAAAGAAAACTAACACTTCGAAATATACTCTTCATACTTCTGCACACAACAATTCTCCTCCATACGCGCCAATTTATGCTCATCGCTATTGCCCCACCGTTGTTCTTGGGCTTTGGTACTGGGCTTATTAAGTCAGTAAGCAATAGCCCTATAATTCTTTACCTCACCCGTTTCTTATTTATCATAGGAACATTGGTAGCTGTATCGATATACTTCACTAACGAACAAGGATTAGGTGAGCTCTCTCCCGACAAGTATTTAGAGGAAGTGGCTGTAATTCAACAAGACTTTGCCAACAACCCCACCTACAGTGGTCCGCGTTACGATTTAGGAATCACAGATTTTTCCCCGGTTGGGATGATTGGAGCAGCTCCCCTTGCAATGATGACGGCTTATTTCAGACCTTTTCTCTGGGAGGCGAGCAGTGCATTTATGCTGCTAAGTGCTCTTGAAGGAACCTTATTAATGGTGCTGCTTTTTCGTTTCTTATTACTGAGTGGTCCCATCACTCAGCAAATTCAGTTTGTTCAGAAAAATGAAATTCTGATTTTCGCCTTCGTATTTATTTTAATATTCGGTTTTTTTGTTGGCTTTTCAGCTGTATTATTTAACGTACTTATTCGATTTAAAGCACCGCTTCTCCCCTTTTTATTCTTACTCCTAGCTGCGAGTAGTAAGTGGCACAAAAAAGAATCGGAAGAAGAGGCAAATACTCCCAGCTAGTGAAGAGGAGAACATCGATGTAATCCACAGTTAATCCGCATATTCGTCACGAGCTAACTTATCCTTTATGTCTTGCAAGTTCTGTAACTTTTTCGGCCTTCTTGTCTCTATGGATGTCTTGGTAAAATAGCGGTGTTGTGTAAGAAAGCTAACTTGAATTTCATCCCATTTGCGATCACTGTCTATTTTTCCATGCTCCCGTAATTCTCGCCGCAAACAATCCGCAATTTCATGAAAATCTTCACGTCCAAGATAATCTAGATCTGCATCACACATTATTTCTTCTAATTTATCTTTCGGTTGATGGGGGATTTGTGTTACATAAATTAATTCTTTAATTCGCTCTATATGTGCTTGAGTGTATCCAAAGTTAGGTAAGATTTCCTGAGCCATTTGTGCTCCAATAGGTTCATTTTTATCGTATTGTTTCACAAATCCAGCATCGTGATATGACGCAGCTGTTTTCAATAAAAATAAATCTTCATCCGTAATTCCCTCTCCAATTGCAATACGCTCTGCTTGTCGGGTAACGTCTTTAGAATGGTCGTAGCTGTGATAATGTAGCTTTGGACTTAATTCCTTGCTAAGTTTGTTTAAAATAAACCGTTCTGCTTTATAATAGTTGATTTGACTGTAGTGATGTAAGTCTACGAGCTTATGAAACGCCTGATTTGGAAAAAACCCTGCTCCATCTTCAGACAACTCTGGCTTGATCGACTTTACCTCATACATTGTAATCTCCATCCCTCCTTTAGCAAGGACCTTTCCTTTCGCCTCACACTCGAAATAGGGTTCGATGTAATCGAACGTAGCTTCTGTAACAGCGATTCCCTCTGGAGAGCACATACGTTCCATGCGCTCAGCTCGGTTTACAGTTCTTCCCCAAACGTCGTAGGCCAATCGTTTGGTTCCGATCACACCTGCTGAAACAGCTCCTGTATTAATTCCGATGCGCAGTGTCCAAGGCTTCTCGCCCTTCGTAGTGGATTCGTCTTTGAGTCCACGCATATAATGCTGTATCTCCAATGCAGCTAAAACAGCATTGATAGGATTGGTTTTATTGCGAATCGGCACACCGCCGGCGCACATGTATGCATCTCCAATCGTTTTTATTTTCTCCAGATCGTGTTTTTCAATAATCTCGTCAAACTTCTTAAAATGCGTATCCAATACAGTTACCAGATCCTTTGCGCGCATTGTTTCAGCAATTGTGGAAAACCCAACAAAATCGGTGAACATAACCGATACCATGTTAAAGTCTCGTGCTGCCGATCGACCATCGTTCAACAACTGGGTAGCGGTTTCTGTTGGCAACAAATTACTTAGTAGTCGTTCAGATTTAACCTTCTCACTCTCTAGTTCCTTCTTCTGAAGCTCTAATTTTTCTTTTTGAGTTTCAATTTCCTTCGTCTTCTCACGTATTTCGCGTGTTCTCTCCGCAATCTTCAATTCTAACCGAACTTGTTCCCTGCGTTCCTTATCAATACTTTTTCTAACGATGCGAAAAACAACAAACCCTACCAAAACAGCCAAAGAAAGGTAAAACCACCAGTTCATCCAAAATGGTTTCGCGACAGAAATAGTAATTGACGCTGGAGTATCACTCCAGTCTCCCCCACCATATCGCGCATAAACCAATAGTGTATATTCACCGGGAGCAAGACTGGTAAAACGGAGTGTATTCTCTCTACCCAATTCTTCCTCTACATCGTCATCTCCCGATAAGCGATATTTGTATTCGGTACGTTCCGGACTACTTAAATTATCTGCATAGAAATATATATTGATGCTTCTACTTTTGTATGGAAGTTGTATGCGTTTCGCAAAAGATATACTGCTATCAATAAACTCACTATTGTTGGGATCCACTTTCTCATTTTCAACTTCAATTCGAGAAAAGAAAACATTCAAATTGGTGCGCTTCACGAGACTTTGACTGGGGTCAAAATAGTTAAACCCTTGTATCCCTCCAAAATAAACCTCCCCAGTTTTTGAGGTAAAACTCGCACCCAAATTCAGCTCATTACTCATGATGCCCTCTTCTTCTGTGTAACTAGAGAACTCTGCTGTCTGGATAGTGTAAGAAACTAATCCTCTGTTTGTGGACATCCAGATAGTGGATTTATCTTGACTGCTCTCAAGTCCATAAATCACATTATTGGGAAGTCCATTGGATTTATTGAATCGTTTTACTTCATTTGTTTTTTCATTGAAATAAAACATGCCATCTCCCATTGTTCCAAACCAATATTCATACGGGGAAGTTTGCAACATACATGTGAAATAGTCCTTTGTAGACAATTCTAATCCCATGAAACGGTCTGCGCGCTTTACCTTATATGCACCGCCTTCTTGGACCACTTCAAAAATTCTTCCTGAACTCGGTACCACATAAAAACGATGGTCGATTGTTTCAAATACTAGTCTGCAAGGTCCTGGACTTATCGATAAGGAGTCAGAGGGGTTGTGATAAAAATAGGTGAACTCATTTTTTTTTGTATCGAGTACGGCGAGACCTGCGCGTGTACCGATTAAATAGTTATTGGTATCAGAATGAGGGATAATTTTGTAATTCTTTTCAAACCCTCTGTATTCCTCACCGGTGTGAGGGATTAATTCATAGATATATCCGTCTGGATCAACTGGATTAATTGTAAGTTTATAAAGGCCTTCAAAGCTGCCCACTAATAGCTCCGTTTTGGAAATCACATGAATCCCAAGAACGGTTGCATCAGTGTTACCATTACGGTTGATGTAATAATGATTGTAAGTGTGAGCCCGCTTATTAAATCGAGTAACTCCATGATCTGCGGCTATAAAAATGTATTCTGCATTTCGATCCTCACCAAAGCCCCAAACATTTTGAGAGGCCAATCCACGCTTAGGATTCGCAGAATAACTAACTCCTTTAAATCCAATGTTATTTGGGTCGAAAGAGCTCAATCCACGCTGGGAAGCTATCCATATTACCCCATGTCGATCTTGATAAATTGCTTTCAACTTGTCGGATAGCAATGCTCCCTTTTGAAAAATATCCCCCGTGTAATTGGTTATGTCTAAGCTATCGACTGTAGATACTTGAAATAACCCACTGTTTTCAGAGGCTAAGAAAAATCTATCTGGTGAAAGAAATAATGCATCAACAATATTAACGTTCCCAATAGCGCTGAATACATCCGCACGAAAACGTTTAATATACCCAGTAGCTTCGTCTAGAATAAATAATCCTTGACTAGAGGCAATTAACAATGTACCACTCGGACTATCAATTAATTTATTAGTGGTAATTTCTAGCTTTTGAAATGATTCTGCAAACCGAATCATTCTCTTTTCTTTGAAATCGAGAGAAGTAACCAAGACCCCTTCATATTCGCTCAATGCATAGAGCTTGTCACCCTTGATTTTAATTCCTACAATATTTGAGTCAAAGGTTTTTTTGCTTCTTAAAAAGAATTGATGCGATGTTTTCTCAAATTCGTAAATATTTCCATACGCGGCGCTAATCCAAACATCTCCATTCGAGTCAAAGTCAATCGAACGAACCTCAATGCGCTTATTTCCAGGTAATGTATACGAGGTAAATTTTTCCAATTGCGCCTCGTAATGTACAAGTCCATCATAAGTTCCAAACCAAATATCCCCACGGGCATCTTTCGCAACAGACAAGACGTATTCATTGCTTACATCAAAACCGCTTTCCGCGGAAAAGACCTCAAAACTCTTTCCGTTAAACCGATTGATTCCGTCTTGCGTTCCCAACCACATGGCGCTCATGTTGTCTTGTACTATACAATGCACAACACTTTGAGACAACCCGTCGCTAATGGTGTAATTCTTAAACTGAATATGGTCTTGCCCCAGTAAAACGGAATAAGACCATATTATAAGGACGAATATCCTTAATGTATGTAGCAAATTAGTTTTCATTCAATATTCCACCTACTAAGCTGCTGGTCCACCGTTTGCTGGTGCCGCAGAAATAGATGAGTTTTCTAAATCGCGATCGAATAAATAAAGCCCGCCTTTATCGGAGCCAATTAATTTCAACTTATCCAAGATGGTGCGCGCCAACGCCTCCTCCTCTAACTGCTCAGAAACGTACCATTGCATGAAATTGTGTGTGGTATAATCTTTCTCTTGTAAACACACATCTACCACGCCGTTAATGCTTTCAGTAACGCTCATTTCGTGCTGCAACAAAAGGGTGAAAATATTTTCTAAACTTTCAAATTCTACGGCTGGTTTAGCAACAGCTGGAATAACTGCCCTTCCTCCGCGTTCGTTGATGAATTTCACCAACTTCAACATGTGAAAACGCTCCTCGTCTGAATGCTGGTAAAGGAACTTTGCCGTTCCATTTAGACCATTGTTTTCAGCCCATGATGCCATCGCTAGATAAAATTGGCTGGACGAAGATTCTTTAATAATTTGTTGGTTTAATGCTTCTTCAATTCGTTTATTCATCTGTATCAGTTGTTTTAAACAAATATACAAAATATTGATGTCGATATCAAGTGAAATGATAGTATAGATTTGTTCTAAAGTAGGTTTCCAAAATGTTTGCTACAAAATAGCTCAAGTTGCAGTGAAAAACAGTACCTTTAACCCAATAGATAGGATACATAGCCTCTAAAAATAAGGGCTAAACAAACTATTCGATAATTTCTATACCCTATGTCCAAAAGGAATAAAAAAAAGCGTACTGGCCCCAAAGAAAAGCTAAAACATAAATTAAAAGACTACATCCGAAAGGTCTTTGAAAAACACCAAGAAGATACTTTGGATTACAAAGACGTTAGTAAAGCATTACTGATTAACGATAGCGAAACCCGCAAATTAATTATTAGCGTGCTCTACGCGCTCAAAGACGAGGGAGTAATACATGAGGTTGCGCGCGGAAGATTTGTATTGGATTTTTCTAACAAGCAGGCCATAGGTGTGCTTGATTCGACATCGCGAGGAGCTGGATATGTGGTGACTGAAGATGAGCAACAAGGCGACATTTACATCCGTCCTGAAAATCTTCTTCATGCGCTTCATGGTGACAAAGTAGAAGTAGAAATCCTTAAAAAAGGAGGGAATAGAACTGAAGGACGCGTGGTTCGAATTGTGGAGCATAAAACAAAAGAATTTGTTGGCTCCATTAAGATGAGTGATAAATTCGCTTTTCTTCGAACCGACAATGCAAAAGTCAATATCGACATCTATATTCCACTCGAAAAACTCAAGGGTGCTCGGGATGGGGATAAGGTACTTGGGCGCATCACCTCTTGGCCAAAAGAAACAAAAAGCCCCTTCGGAGAAGTGATAGAAGTCCTTGGTCGCCCTGGAAATAACGACGCGGAAATGTTGTCGATTTTAATTAAAAACGATTTAGACTACAAATTCCCTCAAAAAGTAATTGAAGAGGCAGAAAATGTTGGGATGGAGCTGGACCCAAAAGAGATAGAAAAGCGGCGCGATATGCGAGCAACAACTACCTTTACCATTGATCCATTCGATGCGAAAGATTTTGACGATGCCTTGTCTCTGATGGAATTAGAGAATGGAAATTTTGAAGTTGGTGTGCATATTGCAGATGTAAGCCATTACGTTCGCCCCGGAACGTCCATGGATGATGAAGCGGCTAAACGAGGAAATTCTGTATACTTAGTTGACCGTGTAATCCCTATGTTACCTGAACAACTCTCTAATTTAGCTTGCTCCTTGCGTCCAAACGAAGATAAATACACTTTTTCAGCCGTATTTGAACTCACTGCAGAGGGAAAAATTGTTAAAGAGTGGTTTGGGAAAACAGTTACCCACAGTGATAAGCGCTACACCTACGAGGAAGCTCAAGAAATAATTGAGGGAAAATCTGGACAGTTTGAAAAAGAAATACGATGGTTGGATCAACTGGCTAAAAAATATCGAAAAGCGCGCCTCAAGCATGGAGCCCTGAACATAGAATCAGATGAAATTCGGTTTAAACTGGATGACCAAGGTGAGCCCATAGAGGTTATTCGCAAAACCTCGAAAGATGCGCATAAACTAATTGAAGAATTCATGCTCCTGGCAAATAAACGCGTAGCAATGCACGTGGGCATTATCAAAGGAGAAAAAACAAGCAACCAAAACTTCGTTTACCGGGTACACGATAAACCTGATTTAGCAAAAATCGAAACCTTCAAGCTGTTCATTTCTAAATTTGGTCATGAAATGGCATCTGGAAGCATTGAAACCGTCGCCTCCCGGATAAATTCGCTATTCGAACAAGTCAAAGAAACACCAGAGTATAACTTAATCCAATCCATGGCCATTCGTTCGATGGCGAAAGCGTCATACGACACCTTGAATATTGGTCACTTCGGATTGGCATTTGAATACTATACACACTTCACTTCTCCCATCCGTCGCTATGCCGATCTAATGGTGCACCGCATATTACAAGACAAGCTAGATGGCAAACAACTGAATTACGGAAATAAGCTAAAAGAAATATGTAAACATATCTCAGTACAAGAGCGTAAAGCAATCGATGCTGAGCGCGAATCCAACAAATATTTTCAAGTCAAATTTGTAAAAGACAAGGTTGGGCAGATCTTCGAAGGAACCGTTTCAGGAATTGCCGATTTCGGAGTGTTCGTTCGAATCGATGAAAACTATTGTGAAGGACTGGTAACCATGCAGTCTCTACCTGGGGACAATTACTATTTTGACGCGGATAAGTTTAGCATTATCGGAAGAAAAACAGGGCAAGAATATAATTTCGGAGATAAAGTCACCATTCAAATTGTAGGAGTGGATACGTTTAAAAAGCAAATTGATTTGGAAATTTATGAGTATTAAGGGACAACACCGCACAGTTTAGTGCTATTTGTACGAATTAGTTGAACAACATGTATGTTTATTCTTCGCTTTCTTGCCTTTTCCAATATACTGATTAGCGTTGTAGCAGCATCGCTCGCCTTTGGATTTACGACTCATTTAAACCTAGATACCCCACTATTATATGCGTTAGTCGTTTTTGGAGCAACCTTGTTTACTTACAACTTACACCGCATCCTTCGTGGGAGAGAAATCCATCCAGATTATTCAATTCGGCATCGCTGGTTAACGCAACACCCACTATTTTTATATTCCCTAGCTGGAATTGGGTTATTGTTAGGAATCACGGTTTATACTTCGTTATTTATCGCCGTTGAAAGTTTCCTAATTTTAGGAATAGTTGGCCTTATCAGTGCTGCGTATGCTTTAAAACTAAAGGCAGACAGCACATCTCTCCGTGAAATACCCTATCTAAAAATTTACCTCATCGGAGTTAGTTGGACGCTTGTCTGTTTCGTTTGGCCGCTATTTCAGGAGCAGCTTCCCATTAGTTCCTATTGGAAAGTGATTATTGCCGGATTTTTGTTCGTTTTTTCAGCTACCATTCCGTTTGATATCCGCGACGCAATATATGACGCACCTCAACAAAAAACGATTCCACATTTGGTAGGGATAAAGTGGTCGAAGATGATTGCTGCTGCTGCATTACTCACTTCTTTTTTTCTACTATTTAGCTACTCGTCACAGATGCTCCGTAATACGTTTTTCTTGACAGGATATACTGGGTTGTTCCTACTTATATTGTTCACAAAACAACGGAATCCAGAGCTTTACTTTTCGTTTCTTATTGACGGATGGATTGCCTTTTGGGGTGCGGGAATGTATGTATTGTAAATTACTTCACTTTCTCTAAATACAAATAAACTGGAAGGTGATCAGAGTAGCCGCCATAGTAATTCTTTCCACCATAAGTTCTGCTCGGACTCGCTTCTCCCTCTTTGTTTTTATACAACAAAAATTCCTCGTATACGATGTGCGATACTTGCGGCTTCACTTTTAACTTGTTGTTCCCTTCATATAGATTATTCGATACAATAATATGGTCAAGAACGCCCCATTCTCCTCGGTAATTGTAGGTTCCTTCTCCTCTGTCGTTGGCAGGATACTGAAGGTTTAATAAAGCGCTACCTGGGGATTTTACTGGGTGCTTCGCCCCAAGAACGTTTTCTACCGATTCATTATA
>JALQTG010000187.1 GCA_023264075.1 Crocinitomicaceae bacterium | reverse complement strand
CAATAGTGGGGGAGCAATTGATTACTCAAGGGAAGGCAAACTATAAGGAGTACAAGGGTAAACGCATTTCCTCGTATTTTGTATGTACAGATTGCCATAACCTTGTTCCAGAAACATTGGAACTGACTTCTACAAGTCAACAGGACAGGCTGGACTATGCGATTCAAAATAATATTCCATTTTTACCCGGTTCGACTTTATTCGGAGTATACAATAGAACGTCGTTTTATAACGATGATTACTACAAAAAATATGGCAATCTCGTTTTTGGCGCACGTGATTCATTGCGGAATGCGATTCAGTTGTGTGCGGAGTACTGTGCTTCTGGACGTCCATTAGTGGATTGGGAGCTTGAAGCCATGATGCATTATTTTAAACGAGAGGAATTAACGTTGCAGGACTTGAAGTTGACTTCGGATGAAATGGAGTTAGTAACAACGGCTCCGAACAAACCAGCTAAAATTAAAGATGCTGCGTTATCCGTGTTGAATGACCATTATGTCACGGCATTCCGTGCTCATTTCCCAGGTTCCCTGGATGAAAACAAAAGAACTTACGGTGGGACAGGTAATGCATTGAACGGCAAGAAGATTTATGAAAGCAGTTGCATGTATTGCCATGGCAATGCGCGTGTAACCTATCTAAACCTTGATAGCGATGTGTTGTCCGGAAGTTTTCTATGGAACAACAAAGAAGGGTACGACGATAAATCGATTTATCAAGTTATTCGATGGGGTACCTTTCCAATTGCAGGACGAAAGCAATATATGCCGTTGTATACAACTGAAAAACTTACAGATGGTCAAATCGAAGATTTAATGGCCTATATCAAACAATTAGCAAATAAATGATGAAAAATACATTACTCGGTTTCACAATCTTATTTGGGATGAATGGTTTCTCACAATCGGATACCAACAAGGTTTCAGAGATTTTCTCTACGGTTCATATTATCAATGGACATTCAGCTGAAACGTTGAAAAAGCGCCAATGGCGATATGTCATCGCGCACCGCTTTGGAGATATCGCCGGACCAGCTGGTGGTGTTCAAACGGCTTTTGGATTTGACAATGCTTCGGACATCCGATTTGGATTTGATATGGGTATTACCGACAATATTATGGTTGGAGCTGGCCGACTTAAAGGCGCAAACAATCCCTACAGATCAATTCTTGAGGGGTATGTTAAATATCGATTTTTAAGTCAAACAAAGGATAACAGCATGCCTGTTTCTGCAGCGCTCGTTGGTACGGCCTATGCGACATATATGCCAACCAGTAGTGATCCTCTTTCGGTAGCTAGCTTCCCGAAGTTCATCCATCGCTTTAATTACGCCACGCAGTTGTCAATCACGCGTAAGTTTCACCCGAGATTAAGTGTCGCATTAATGCCGACGTATGTTCACCGTAATTTGGTGAATGAAAATGATCAAAACGGTTTATTCTCATTGGGTGGAGCGGCGAACATTAAACTCACAAAGTCGCTCGGCTTAGTCGCCGAATATTTCTACAATGTGAATACATCGGAAGCACGAAGTGATTATAACAACAGCCTAAGCTTTGGTTTAGAGTGGATAACTAATGGACATAACTTCACTTTAAACTTTACGAATGCAAGAGGTTTTGGAGAGTTGCAGTATATTGCGTTAAATCAAGCTGATTGGTTAGAAGGTCAGTTTCGATTTGGTTTTACGATCACACGAACATTTAAATATTAGTCGAACAATAAATTTACGAAATGATAAGAATACATGTAACGCTCGCGTTGGCGATAGGATTGTTAACACTGGCATGTAAAAAAGATGAACCAACGCCGGATGCACCGGTGTGCAGCACTCAGGTTTCTTATGCAAGTGACATCGCAACGCTGATTTCAACAAGTTGCGCCACTTCTGGTTGTCATAACGCGGGAAGTTCATCTGCTGGATTTGTATTTGAAAACCACAGTCAGGTGAGTGATAATGCGACGATAATTTTGAGTGTAATTCGGCACGAGTCTGGTTTTCAGGCTATGCCGCAAGGTGCCCCTAAATGGTCTGATGAACAAATTAATAACTTCGCGTGTTGGGTAGAACAAGGTAAATTAAATAACTAATCAGTTTAAATTTAAAATGAAAAGTACAGTTAGTGTAATTTTAATCGGTGTTGGTATAACTGCCATTAGCATGATAGGTAACACTTCCAAAGGCAGTTATTCGGCATATCATGTATCATCGATTCAATTAAATACAGGTGGGTCTCCGTCTGCTCGAACAGGAGCTCCAGGCGAGGCTACTTGTACTTCTTGCCATAATGGGTCAGTTCTAGATGGAAACGCTGGGATTAACAGTTTGACATTGACGGCTGGTGGAACAGAGTATGTGCCTGATGCCGTAAATACCATGCAGTTGACATTTAATGATGCTTCGACAAAAAATGGGTTTCAATTAGTGGCGTTGAATGCAGCAGATGAAATGGCGGGATCCTTAGCGGTGAGTGATGCCACTAATACGAAGTTTGTAGCCAGTGCTTTTTTCGATAGAGAGTACATTACACATACTTCTAACGGAACAAGTTTATCAACGTGGACATTCGATTGGTCGGCACCTGCTTCCGGAGATGTTACTTTTTATGTCGCAACGAATAAAACAAATGCAAACGGCGAAAATGGAGGAGACGTTGTTTATGTTTCCGAGCACACGTTTACTGCTCCGAGTACAGCCAATCTTTTGAACGATGAAACGTCAACACCATCTTTCAATGTCGGATATCAACCTGAGACAAATCAATTATTTCTAGACTTTACTGTCAACCAAACGGAGGAGCTGTCATTGAATATCACTGACTTGAAAGGTAAATCAGTTCACTTCGAACAGTTGGGTAACTTTGTCCCTGGCGATTATTCAAATAAGGTGCGATTGAATGAACTTGCACAAGGAATATACAGTGTGACTTTGTTCATGAACAATAAGCCATTTTCTGGAAAAATATACGTTCAGTAAGAAATTGCTTGAACAAATCTATACCAAAAGAGCAAGATACATTTTGTCTTGCTCTTTTTTTTGATCAGCACATCAACTTTCGTGTAGGTATTTTGTTATTTTTGAGGGACTAAAATTCTACTCATGAAAAATAAATACTTGATTTTATCGCTTTTTTGTGTTACGTTCATCGCGTCATCCTATTCCTACGCCCAAGTGGAGGAGGAAGAAGAGGAGGAAGATTACAGCATGTATGATGAGTTCGGAATTGACGAATCTGTAAAACGTTATTGTACTCCAAAAATTGTAGGAATCAGTCCTGCCAAATTGATTACATTGGGGTATGATTTTGCAGGTGCTCACACAATCAATGCAGGAGGTATAGGGGATTTAGTGCCAGCTCAATCTGAGGACGTATCAAACTATCATGGTTTGCGTCTAGGGTTAAACCTTCCTGTGTTGTCCAATAACAAGATTTTGATTAATGTCGGAATGACTTATTTAAAAGCGAATTACGGTTTTACTAACTCTTCATTGTCACACCCTTTGCATCGAGCACTTAATGGAAATATTCGGTCATTAGGTTTGAATACTACTGTCTTTAAACCATTGAATGAGAAGAATTTCTTGTTAGGTTTCTATTCGGCTGAGTATAGTGGAAATTATGATTTTATTTACTTTCAATCTATTCAATTTGTTAAGCATAGTGCACTCCTTCTTTATGGATGGAAACCTCATGATCGCTTGCAGTATGGATTTGGTGCCACTCAATCATATCGAGCAGGTGAGGTGAATCTATTTCCAATTGTGATGTATAATTTCACGTCTAAAAATAGAAATTGGGGTATTGAGGCTTTGCTTCCTGCTCGTATGCATTACAGATATAAATTAGGTCAACGCAGCTTGTTGATGGCTGGATTTGAATTAGAAGGTACGAGTTATCATTTATTAAACCGTCCCTACGTTGATTTCCCAGAAAATCTAACTTTTACTAACCCACCAGGGGAGTCACCTTATGATCCTGAAAAT
>JALQTG010000017.1 GCA_023264075.1 Crocinitomicaceae bacterium | reverse complement strand
ACCAAATCTTCCAGTACCATAGTTGAAGAACTGCGTTGTCATGGTAGGCGCGGCCTTATCCCAGCTCATTCGCGCATAGACGCTTTTAAATGATGAACCGCGTTCTGTATTGTGGCATGGAGAGCGCAACGATTTAGGGATGTCAGGTATGGCCGCGATGGTGGAACAAGTCATCCAAATGTCGTACATCGCGAATTTCGATTATTTTGTGCTGAACAACGTATTACAATTGGTTGCAGTGCTTATTGGAGCAGCAGGTGTTTTTATGATGCTACGCCTCAAAAAGATTGGATTTCATTTGTATGTGATTTACAGCTTGTTGCCCGTGGTGATTATGTACCTTTTGTTTCCCGCTGAAGTCATTGCAACGTTTGTAGTAGTATCGACCTTTGTGGTTAGCGCCATTTTTTGTGTGCTCTATGCGCTGAACTTGAAGCACATGAAGTGATCGGGTAAAATTACTTCGTCTACTCCTCAAACTATTTTCACTACCTTTGCACCAAATTTTGAGTAAACGTTATGATTTCTGTAAATAATTTAACGCTTCAATTCGGTAAGCGCATCCTTTTTGACGAGGTAAACCTGAAGTTTTCTGAGGGTAACTGTTATGGTGTGATCGGTGCAAATGGAGCAGGTAAGTCGACCTTCCTAAAAATACTAACAGGCGACCAAGATCCTACAAAGGGGAGTATTACGCTTGAACCAGGGAAACGTATGGCCGTATTGAAGCAAGATCACTTTGAGTTCAACGAAATTGAAGTGTTGAAGACGGTGATTATGGGGCATAAGCGCTTATTTGAAATCATGGAAGAGAAAGATGCGCTGTATGCAAAAGAAGATTTCTCGGATGAAGATGGAATGAAGGCCTCTGAATTGGAAGCGGAGTTTGCCGACATGGAAGGGTGGAATGCCGAAACGGATGCAGCTACATTATTATCGAACTTAGGAATCGAAGAGGTATACCACTATCAACTGATGAAGGATATCCCTAATGATATGAAAGTACGTGTGCTCTTGGCGCAGGCGCTTTTTGGAAATCCTGATTTATTGGTACTCGATGAGCCGACTAATGATTTGGACTTAAAAACAATCAATTGGTTGGAAGATTTCTTGTTGGACTTTAAGAATACGGTAATTGTGGTATCTCACGACCGTCACTTTTTGGATACAGTATGTACTCATGTCTGTGATATCGACTATGCAAAAATCAATTTGTTTACGGGGAACTATACCTTCTGGTATAAGTCTTCGCAGTTAGCTGCTCGCCAACGTGCGGATAAAAACAAAAAAGCAGAAGATAAGAAGAAGGAATTGCAAGAATTTATCTCGAGATTCTCCGCGAATGCATCGAAATCTAAACAGGCAACCAGCAGACGTAAGTTGTTAGATAAGCTTGATTTGGATGAAATACAACCCTCTTCCAGAAGATATCCTGCCATCATCTTTGAACAAGAGCGTGAAGCAGGAGATCAAATTCTAAATATTGAGAATTTATCCTACAGTCAAGATGCTGAGACATTGTTCAAGGATGTAAATATCAATGTAAATAGAGGGGATAAGATTGCCATTTTATCTAAAAACTCCAAAGCTATAACGAGCTTCTTTGAAGTGTTGAACGATAAGTTGAAAGCAGATGCGGGCTCCATTAAATTTGGAACAACGATTACAACGGCGTATTTACCCAACCACAACCACGAGTTTTTCGACAATGATTTACGCTTGGTGGATTGGTTACGCCAATACGCACAAACCGATGAAGAGCGCGAAGAAGTGCATTTACGCGGTTTCTTAGGGAAGATGTTATTTTCTGGTGAAGAAGCGATGAAAAGCGCACGCGTTCTTTCAGGAGGTGAAAAGGTACGTTGTATGTTGTCGCGCATGATGTTGGCCAAAGCGAACGTCTTAATGATGGACGAACCCACCAATCACTTAGATTTGGAATCGATTACTGCATTAAACAATGGAATGTCGGATTTTCCAGGTACCATTATTTTCACCTCGCATGACCACGAATTAGTGAACACCGTTGCAACGCGCATTATTGAAATCACCCCAACTGGAATGATTGATAAAATGATGCCGTACGACGATTACCTGAAAGACGAAAAGGTACAACAGATGCAAGAAGAGATGTATTAAGGGGGTTGCGGTTTGCAGGCATGCACACCGAGTAACCTGAAACCTGCAACTTGCAATGCAAAGCATCTAAAACTTATAACTAAACGACAAACTTGGTAGAACCGGTAACTGATAGATTTTCTCGTTCGTTACGCGATTTACGTAGAATATGTTATCTCGGTTGTAGGCGTTCGTAACACCTGCAATCACTTCCATTACTGATTTGTTTTTTAATTCAAAACGTTTCTTCACGGTAACGTCAAATCGGTGGTAGGTAGGTAAACGAGCTGTATTTAAGCCCCCGAGTAGAATACTCACATCCGATGGGTTGGAAGTTGTATAGTCTGTTGTTACACCTCCTGTAAACTGCTCTCCTTGGTAGTAACCAGAAGTAGGTGTAAAAGGAAGTCCGCTACCGAGGTTCCAACGCACACTTACCTCTAGATCTTTATCCTCACCGAATAAGTAGTTCGCCACTAAATTCACGTTATGTCTTCTGTCGAAGATCGGGAAGTACCATTCGAATCCATCCCAACGTTCGGTAAATCCATAGGAATAAACTCCCCACAAGTACAAGCGATTTTTGTTGTATTTCAAGAGGAAGTCGGCTCCATAAGCATAGCCTGATTCTACTAAGAAGTCTTTTTTATAGACGTCGTCGATTTGATTGAACTCAGCCACATCGTCGTACAGTTTGTTCAAGTTGATGTTTGAAAGACGTGGGAAATATTTATAATATCCTTCCATGTTTAAGCTCCAGAACTTAGACAGGTCGTATTCGAATCCTGCGATTCCGTGCCAAGCAATTTGCAATCCGTTTCTAGGGTCAATCTGATCTCCGTCAGGTTGCGTAAAGCTTGATTGGACATCTGAAGGTGCAGATAAGAATCCATAGAACAATTGTACTACGTCACGGTCCGACGAAGCAGAGGTGAAGTTTTGCGTGTAACGCCCTCCACTAAATTTCAAACGGAAATTCTCTGTCCAATTGT
>JALQTG010000106.1 GCA_023264075.1 Crocinitomicaceae bacterium | reverse complement strand
GAAGGTCATTTTCTTTAGCAATTGCCCATTCTAAAACGGTTGAGAGTGGATGACCCAAACGAATATAGTCATAAGCTGTTGGTAGTTCAGAAAGTTGTTCACGAGTGCAATTTCCTGTTCTAAATAGGCCCTCAAGACCCTCGACAAACTCAGTTTTCGCCTTTTTTTCATTATAAATATCTAATCGGTGGGTTGTGAGTCTTGACCAATCATTGGGTAATTGATTTATTACTGTACGCACAAATTCTAATGGACTTTTTTCTTTCATCGTTCTCGATCTTCTAATGGACTGCGAAGATAGTGGAATTGAAGTTGTTTTTTAAGTTGTGTTACGACTTTGTTGAACAAATTGGATAGTTTAAAATTGTTTATCGTTTTTTTCGTAGAGCATCTGCCGATCGATGAACTGTGAAGCCTTTCTAAGGTGTTCTTCGAGTTTTTCGGATGACATTCTTGTCAAATGAAAGGTCATCGGTGTTGTCCGTGGGTTAGCTTTGAAAAATTCTTGATGTTTATACACAAATCTCCAATATAAGGCATCCCAAAGTGCTGTCCATTCGGCCTCTTTTTTTACACCCATTTTCACAAGGTAATTGGAAGAGCTGATGTAGGGTTTAGTGGACATTATTCCGCCATCAGCGTGGAGACTCATTCCATACACATTGGGAACCATAACCCAGTCATATGCATCGATGTAATATTGCATGAAGTAATTGTAGACGGCGTCAGGGTGTATTTCTGCGAGTGTGAAAAAATTACCAAGCACCATGAGTCGCTCAATATGGTGGGCATAGCCACATTTTTCAACTTTTTGCTGCACTTCTTTAAGTGGCTTGAGCTGATTGAGTAGCTCTCCAGATAATTGATAATTTGAGTACCATTGGTTCGAAGTCCGTTGTCGAGTTCCATGACGTTCATAGATGGCTCGAATAAACTCTCTCCACCCGATGATTTGACGAATAAACCCTTCTAGACTTGATAATCGAATTGTATTTTCAGCGCAATAGGCGAGCGCTGCTGTAACCACGAATTGAGGAGTTAGTAACCCGCAATTAATGGAGGACGAAAGCATGCTATGGTTTAAAAAAGGCTGCGTAGAGGATAGCGCGTCTTGATAAGGTCCAAAGTCATTGAATCGGTATTCAAAGAAATTGTACATCAACCGTTCAGCCTCATCGAAGGTAACGGGGTATAGAAATGGCTGGACTGCTCCAGGGTGGTCTGAAAAACACTCTTGTATATAGACAATGGCTTTTTTAACGTATTGGTTCTCCTCTGGAAAACTTGGAACGGGTGCTGAATAGTTTTTGGGAAGGGATTTTCTGTTTTCCTGATCAAAACTCCATGTACCACCGATTGGTTTACCATTTTCAACGAGAATACCATGGAGTATACGCTGTTTTTTGTAGAAATCACCTAAGCGATAATGGTTTTTTAATTTACCCAAGTGGTCTTCATTCGTGCTGCCGTCATTCATAAAAGCAGGAGTTGTATATTCAACTACTTTTAAGTTGTTGGAGGAAGCTGCCCTCTGAATCCGCTTTGAAAGGAGGAAGTCTACGGGTTCACAGAGGTGCACTTCATCAACAGATTCGTCGCTCAAATCGCGTTTAAAAAAAGTCTCAAGTGTACCGTAATCGCGGTGATCGATGTACGTGACGCGATAGCCTTGGTGTACCAGAAAGTCCGCATAGAACTTCATGCTTGCCCTATGCAACACCAGCTTCATTTTGTGAAACTTTTGATAACTGAAGAATAAGTCGTCTTCAACAATTAAAACACGTCGGTGCTTGTCTAGGCAAGGGTTGTCTTGGAACAGCTGGTGTGGGAATATGATGCTTACTTTGGGAGTCATAATTAACTAAATTATTCGTTCGTTACTCCATTGTTCACTGTATGACCCGTTGGAATCGTACATTTTTGCTTGGAATTTGGGGTCAAACACTGACTTTCCTTTAGGATTGAATCCTAGTCCGGCGATGTACATCCAATTTCCCTGATTGGAATAAACATCATAGTCCAGTAAATGATGTTCGAACCAGGCGGCTCCCCATCTCCAGTCCAATCTTAGATCATGAACTAAGTAACTGGCGGCATTTTGTCTCCCACGGTTGGAAATATAACCCGTATGGTAAAGTTCTCGCATGTTCCCGTCAATAAAGCTATCTCCCGTTTCTCCCAATGCCCACCTATTGAATCGTGTTCTATCCGACTTTCTTGGTATAGGAACATTTGTCAATCCGGAAGCATGAAAGAGTTTGTCTTGGAAATGCCTTCCAGCATGCCTAAAAAAGTCTCGCCAGAGTAATTCAAATACGAACCAATTCGTTCCTTCATTTGCTCCTTTTTGTAGTTTGTACTGGTTTAACTCGGCATATATATTGTCCGCAGATAGCGCACCAATGGATAACCAAGGGCTCAGCTTGGAAGAGTAATCTGTTCCAAGAAGTCCGTTTCTTGTGCGTTTATAGTCATCGATATTTTGCGTTTGAAAAAAATAATATTTTAAACGCTCCTGCGCAGCCATTTCACCACCTTGATAGGGAAATACTGTTT
>JALQTG010000101.1 GCA_023264075.1 Crocinitomicaceae bacterium | reverse complement strand
TTTGGAATGGGAATCGACAAGCCGGATGTACGCTATGTGATTCACCATGACATTCCCAAATCGCTCGAGAGTTACTATCAAGAAACAGGACGTGCTGGAAGGGACGGTGGAGAGGGTGAGTGCATTGCATTCTATTCATATAAGGATATAGAAAAATTGGAGAAATTTCTTCAAGGAAAGCCAGTTGCGGAACAAGAAATTGGACGACAACTGTTGTTTGAGATTGTTTCGTATGCCGAAACTTCCATTTGTAGAAGAAAGTATTTGTTGCACTATTTTGGAGAAGAATACGACGATTCAGCATGTTCAGAAATGTGCGACAATTGCAAGCATCCGAAAGAGAAGATGGAAGGCAAAGACTTTGTAGTTAAACTTTTGAAAGCGGCACTGGAGTTAAAAGAAATGCAACGTGCGAAGCATGTTTGTTCGTTCATGGTAGGAGAAGAAACTGCAGAGATTATTTCGTACAAACACAATGAATTGTCTATGTTCGCTTCCGGAAAAGAGAAAGACAAGGCGTTCTGGAATGCGGTCATTCGACAATGTTTAGTGTCTGGATTAATTTCTAAAGACATCGAAACGTATGGCATCTTGAAAATGACTGAGAAAGGAGAGGAGTTTATTGGTAATCCAACTTCGTTTATTCTGGTAAAAGAGCATGATTATTCAGAAGGAGGTGATGAGGATATCATGGTAGTCCAGTCGGGAAATAAAGATGCTTTTGATGAGGTATTGTATCAAGCTTTGTTGGATTTAAGAAAGCAATTGTCACGTGAAAAGAACATTCCGCCGTTCGTTATTTTCCAAGAGCCATCATTGAAAGATATGTGTTTTCAATATCCCATTACGATGGAAGAAATGACCAATATTCAAGGTGTTGGCCAAGGAAAGGCACAGCGCTATGGAGCGCCGTTTTTGGCGCTAATTAGCAATTACGTGGACGACAACGAAATCGAACGTCCCCAAGATATGGTGGTAAAATCCTTAGTGAACAAATCGGGACTTAAGGTTCAGTTGATTATGAACATTGATAAGAAATTGCCGCTCGAGGATATTGGACGTGCGCAAGGCAAATCATTTGAAGAAATCATCGAGGAGATTGAAATGATCGTGCAATCGGGAACGCGTGTGAATATCGATTATTACATTAATGACATACTAGACGACGATAATCAAGAAGAAATTTACGATTATTTTTCTGAAGCAGAAACCGATTCAATCGAGGAGGCCTACAAAGAGTTTGACGGAGACTATAGTGAAGAGGAGTTGCGCTTAATGCGGATCAAGTTTATGTCCGAAATGGCAAATTGATTTTTTGTCTTTAGCGTGAAATCCGATGTAAGGATTTTTACGTTTGTTAGTCTAATATCTATTATGGAAAAAACAATGTCTACACTACACAATGATGTTCAAGATTATTACGGAAAACAACTTCAAAAATCAGAAGACTTAAAAACAAACGCATGTTGCACGTTAGTTGCCCCGCCAGAACACATACTAAATGCATTAAAAAATGTGCACGATGAGGTTGTAGCGAAATATTACGGGTGTGGACTTACAATACCCAATGAATTGAAAGGACTTCGCATCCTTGATTTAGGTTCTGGTAGTGGTCGCGATTGTTACATTGCTGCGCAACTGGTTGGTGAAACAGGCGAAGTTGTTGGTGTTGATATGACAGATGAACAACTAGCTGTAGCTAAAAGACACATTGAATATCACCGTGAAAAGTTTGGCTTTGCTAAATCCAATGTTTCGTTTGTAAAAGGAAACATTGAACAATTAGACGACCTGGGTTTTGAAGACGAAAGTTTTGATATCATCATTTCTAACTGTGTAATCAACCTTGCACAAGATAAAAATAAAGTGCTTCGTGATGCCTATCGCTTGTTAAAACCAGGTGGAGAGATGTATTTTTCTGATGTATATAGCGACCGAAGAATCTCAAAAGAATTACAAGAAGATAAAGTGCTTTGGGGCGAATGCTTAAGTGGAGCTTTGTATTGGAACGATTTTTTGCGTAGTGCGAAAAATGGAGGTTTTACAGATCCAAGGGCGATTGAGAATAAACCAATAACCATTGATAATGATGAATTAGAAGAAAAGGTGGGTGAAATTAAATTCTTTTCAGTGACTTATCGTCTTTTCAAAATTGATGGATTAGAATCCGATTGTGAAGATTACGGTCAAGCGGTAAAGTACTTAGGAACGATACCCACCGACCCGCACGCCTTTGATTTAGACGACCACCATCACTTTCCTAAAGGAAAAATCATGAGTGTTTGCGGAAACAGCTACAAGATGCTTCACGACACGCGGTATAAAAAACACTTCGAGTTTTATGGCGATTGGTCAACGCACTATGGAATCTTTGAAGGCTGCGGAGGTGCAATGCCTTTTGGAAATTCAATCAGTGACGATTGCGCAGACGGAAGTTGTTGCTAGTTACCTTCGTTAAATACAATCTTCCAGATTCCGCGTACTTCATTCTCTGAATATCCAGTAGCTAAATCATCTGGGTAAAGATTGTTTATTTTTTCGCTTAAGGATTTTTCAGGGTTTCCGTGGCATTTCAGACACATGTCATTGGTAATAATGGGATAATAGAAAATTGATTTGTTTCCATCAGCAATAACAATAGGGTCAGCGTCTTTTCCATTGGTGATAAGCTGTTGAAAAGAACGAATGTATTCAGTCTCTTTTTCACAAGCTTTGTTCAGTGGATTTCTATTTCGATCGGAAACACGTTGAATACTGACATTGTGCACTTGACTCATGCTATCCGTTAGTGGAATAGCGCGCAGATTGCAGAACTCCAAAGCATGTATTGGCCCCTCACTTTGCATGGCAGACATTAGATTCTGCCCCAATACTTTTTTAGCACTCAACGCAAACTCCAACCCTAACTCAGCATAATCTTTTGAATTTCCACCAACCGAGGATTGTTGTTTTTTGGTCAAGTCATGTATAAATAAATAATCTGCAATCTGATCCAAGGCTTCTTTAGGAAATTGTTGCTTCGGCATTAAACCGAATTTTTTCAAGGCACCTGGCATGATGGAGTGGTCCTCTGTTGGGTTTTGAACAAAAGAAATGAGTTGTTTTGTGAATTCAGCTTGTTCAGGGTAGGCATCTAAATAGTGCCTTTTAACATGCGTCATCGGAGGGCCAATTCGACCATCTTCTTGACTTTCTTGGTTGTGACACAGATAGCAATGCTTTTCTATCAGTTTTTCTCCTGGGTGCGGTTCGTTTTCTATTTGACGTTGCATTTTACTACTTATAGAACTATCATCGCCACCAGAGCACGACCATAAAATCATGAATAAAGGAATAAAAATCAAAAGTTTGAACCTCATAAGAGTATGTTTTGCCTTCAAAGCTAAGAAAAATCGAATTTAAGTCATGTTACAATTGTTGCATTTGCTAATTGAAAGTGCAATTGATTTTACACACCTCGTTGCACAACTCTTTTCATCTTTTTTTCAGCCAGAAAATCATCTGTATCATCAACAATTACTACTTTAGCGCTTTATAAAATTAAACTAGTAAAAATATGTCTTACTTGTTCACATCAGAGTCTGTTTCTGAAGGGCATCCAGATAAGGTTGCGGATCAGATATCAGATGCACTTATTGATCATTTTTTAGCTTTTGACCCGAACTCGAAAGTTGCTTGTGAAACACTTGTAACAACCGGACTTGTGGTCTTGGCGGGAGAGGTGAAATCGAAAACGTACTTAGACGTTCAACAAATCGCACGTAATGTGATCGATCGTATTGGGTATACGAAAAGCGAATACCAATTTGACGGAAAATCATGTGGAGTTATTTCTGCGATTCACGAACAGTCGGAGGATATTAACCGTGGTGTAGACCGCGGTGCACCGGAAGAACAAGGAGCTGGTGACCAAGGGATGATGTTCGGGTATGCTACCAACGAGACAGAGGATTATATGCCGTTGGCGTTAGACTTGTCACATCGTATTTTACGTGAACTTGCTGCTTTACGCAGAGAGAATAACGAGATTAAGTATCTTCGTCCTGACTCTAAGTCTCAAGTAACAATAGAGTACGATGACAACAATCAGCCTATGCGTATTGATGCGATTGTTGTTTCAACACAACACGATGACTTCGATGTGGATGAGGAAAAGATGTTAGCGCGTATTAAAAACGATATTATTAATATCTGTGTGCCGCGCGTTAAAGCTCAATTAAAGCCAGAACTCCAGAAGTTGTTTACCGATGATATCACGTATCATATTAATCCAACTGGTAAGTTTGTAATTGGCGGTCCTCATGGAGATACAGGATTGACTGGGCGTAAGATCATTGTGGATACCTATGGAGGAAAAGGTGCGCACGGAGGTGGAGCTTTTTCAGGAAAAGACCCTTC
>JALQTG010000061.1 GCA_023264075.1 Crocinitomicaceae bacterium | reverse complement strand
ATTGAGAAGAGATACTAATATTTTAGACATAAAGGCATGAAAAGAACATTTCAACCATCACAGAGAAAGAGAAGAAACAAGCACGGTTTCAGAAGCAGAATGGCGACGAAAAATGGTCGTAAAGTATTAGCTGCTCGTAGAAAAAAAGGTAGAAAGAGATTAACCGTTTCTGACGCGAAGTTAGCGAAACGTTAATTCATTAAGTTAGGATATAAGAAAAAGTCCGTAGCAGATTGTTACGGACTTTTTCTGTGTTTAAGAATTTCTCTTTTTGGATTATTGTTAGCGCTGTACTATTAATGTTGCCAACTAAACACTGAGTCCGTAAACTAGTGCTGCTGAGGTGAGGATACCAGCGCGTATTTAAGAAGCAGGTGATTTTGCCTCAAGAATAAATTCATCCGTTATCATTTCGCCTTCGTCTTTCTTGTTCGTAGCAAGCAACACTTCTCCTGAATTCACGTCCACCAATTGAATACTTTGATTAGATGGTTCTTTAATGAGTTGAATGAAGTGCGTGTTCACTTGTTCAAGATTGTCACGCGTCATTTCGCTTTTAACAGCCCATGTAAGCGTTTCGATTACCTGGTTAGCATGTGATAGATGGACGGAATCCATTTTGGCCTGTTGGTTCAATTCCAGTTGGTTGATCGCTTCAGCATGTACCTTTTCTAAACGATTATTACTAAGTATACCTCATTGGATGCCGATTAGTAGCGCACCTAAGAGTAGAAAGGTCATAGGATGTTTTTGAAAGATATTCTTACTAGATTCAGTGTGCTCTTTACTAAAGGTGTCTTCTGATGTTAATTTATCTTCTTTAATGGGTGTTATTTTGTTGTTAATCTACTTTCTTAAATATGAGTGTTCCCGTTGTGTTTTCCAAAATAAGTTGCTGTTCTTTTCGCATATAACGTACCGGGCCAGAGAGAATGGAAAATATTTCTCGTTCAATTTTCGATTCATCTGCACAATACATTTTGGTGGCAGCAATGGGACTCAAGTGCATTTTTTGGTAACTAAAGCTTAATTGTGCATTGAAATTGTTACACCCACCAAATCCAGACAATGTTTTATCCTTTAAGTTGATCTCCATATAAGGTACTTGTTTCCGAAATAGTGAAGGGTCAATAGACTCATTATTGAGTTCTGATAATGCCCAGATGTCAAATAAGTGAGGAGCTCCATTGTATATTCCACAACCGGAGAAAGTAGATTTCTCGGTTGTATTGAGTTTTTCAAGTATAATGTCTGTTACAAATCCATTTTCGTTGCAAGTAGCCGCATCAATTGTAATCGCAGCACGATAAAATTCTGTTTCACCGAATATTTTAACCACGTTGATTCCTTGAGCGAGAATCTCTGGTTGAGCGGGCGCTCTGAAAATAAGTTTTTCGTTTTTAGATGTAAAAATTATCTCTTCACCAAAACGGATAGAAAGCTTCCAAGTAGAATCGGTATCATATGCAGTGAAATCAGCTTGATAAGCTGATGGGTGAAGTTTAAAACTATCTGAGAAATCGCTTTCTGTCACTTTTTTAGATGAATTACACGATGACGAAAGAAGGGTGAGCCCCAAGCCGATTATTACAAACAGGTTGAAGAATAGATTTTTCATGGTTTACTTTTGAGTTTATATGCAATTTCTAGGCCTTTTTAAAGTAAAAAAAGTTCTTTATCGAGGTTTAGCCACTCCAACGTGGAATTGCAAAAAATATCGTCAATCACATCGGGAGGTAGGTTGCTCTCTTCTATGAATTTACCAATTTCTAAATCACCAAGCGGAAATGGGTAGTCGGTGCCAAGACATACTTTAGTACTGCCTTGCATCTTAAGAATATAGTTAAGTAAATCAATATCATGTGTAATGCAGTCCACCCAGAATTTACCAACGTATTCCCTAGGATTAATAGGGTTATCAATGGCTACTAGATCTGGTCGACAATTGAAACCATGTTCAATTCGACCTAGGGTAGGAAGGAATGATCCGCCGGCATGAGAGAAACAGATGCGGAGTTCGGGAAGTCGCTCTAAAACTCCACCAAAAATCAATGAACAAGCTGCACGTGATGTCTCCGCAGGCATTCCAACAAGCCATGGTAGCCAGTATTTTCGCATACTGTCGAATCCCATCATTTGCCAAGGGTGAATCATTACCGCTAAGCCGAGTTTAGCGCATGCTTCGAAAATAGGGAAGAACTTTTCTTCGCTGAGGTTTTCATCATTGATGTTGGAGCCAATCTGAATTCCAACAAGCCCGATTGATTTGATGCGTTCTAATTCGCGCATTGCGAGATCACTATCTTGCATAGGAACCGTACCTAAACCAATATAGTTTTTTGGATAGAGCGATACCAATTCCGCAATATGATCGTTCAAAAAACGACTCAGCTCAAGGCAGTCAGCTGGTTTTGCCCAATAGGAAAACATAACTGGAATGGTGCAAACTACTTGTGTCTGAGTACTAAAATCTTGGTACTCTTGGATACGGATTTTCTCGTCCCAACAATTTTCTTCAATGGTACGAAAGAACTTCCCCCCTTGCATCATATCAGCTTTCCCATCATCGCGGTGATTGAGATAAATGAAATCACCATAACCGAATTTTTTTGTCCAGTCGGGAACCTGTTTCGGAATAATGTGGGTATGCATATCAATTTTTAGCATGTCAAGCGCTTTATTGTTCGGTGTGTGAAGATAGAAATAATTATGCGATTTGCGGAAGTCGCAGGAAAAGAGCAGTGTCTTTTTGTAGGAATACCTGTTGTTTAAATCATTCCTTGATGCTTAGTTTTAAGCTTGGTTTTTTCGGGGCATTGCGCTTGTTCAATTCTGATTATATCGAGAAGCGCATTGTTGACTAAAGCGGTCGGTCGTGAAAATCTTTGGTCAGTTCTTTATACTGATCGGAGTAGGTTCCGTCCAAATTTCTCACCGTGATAGAGCTGCTTAACCGTTGATGAAAACCTGTCTCGAGGCCTACTTCGAAAATTATTCTACTGGGAATAGAGGGCTTGCCGAAAAGAGTGATTTCATTTCGAACGGAGAGTCCTGCTTGTTCAAAAAGCTGTTCTGATTCTTCTTTTCTTCGGTATGGAAGGATTATCCAGAAAGAACCAGATGTCGAAAGGAGTTCAGCGGTTTGAGTGATGAGTTCCTTCAGGGGCAAGCTTTCGGAATTGCGTTGTCGGACTCTGTCGATGTTAGGTGAGTGATACGTTTCTTCATAGAAAGGTGGATTAGAGACAATGACATCGAACGAACACTTACTTTTGAACTGTGAAAGAGATGATTGTACGGCGGTTAAGCGAGACGACCATGATGATTGTTGGAAATTCGAATCAGCCGTAATGGTGGATTGGGAATCAATGTCTATTCCGACAATTTTAGCTTTTGGAAAGCGTTGCGCACACATGAGTGCGAGTACTCCTGAACCAGTTCCGATATCTAAAATGGAAGTAGCGTTTTGGTTGGAGGAAACTAGAGCGCCTAAAATCATGCTATCAGTTCCAATAGGATGAACAGATTTCGATTGATAAACAGAGAAATACTTAAACTTAAAAATAGACATGGATTAGTCTAGATACATTTGAATCAAACCGATAGGTGCATCAATTTCGAGAATTTTTATGGTTCTGTCAACACGCACAATGATTTCTTTACGCATAGGAATTAAAACTTCCTTACCCTTTGCGTCAATTTGAATTAAGGGGTTTACTTGTAAATCGATGATTTGAGAAAGTGTACCAACTTCACCAAAGTTTTTGTCTATAACCTTGTAACCAATAACTTCATGGTCGTAGAAGTCGTTTCCTTCTAATGCAGGTAATACAGTTAGGGGTAGGAATAATAACTTTCCAAGAAGAGGTCGGGCGAGTGTTTCAGAGTCCACTCCTTCAAGTTTAACACGTGCAAAGCCTTTTCCGTTAAGCGTGATACGCTCTACAAAAAATGG
>JALQTG010000028.1 GCA_023264075.1 Crocinitomicaceae bacterium | reverse complement strand
TAATACCTACAGATTTTTCTGTTCAGGCAGAGTATGCCTATACGATGGTTCAGAAATTAGCACAAAAAATTTCTATGGAGGTCACTTTTTTACATGTGATGAGTGTTCCAGATACGGTATCACTCAGTAGTGACGGAGAAGTCGTAACATGTGGTGAAATTGATCCTGAGTTTGTCTCTTTGCAACGTAATATAGCACTCCTTAAATTGAATGATTTGCGCGCGTCCTTCTCAGAAATATCTACGGATTTGATTTTTGGAAAAATAACCACAGAAGTTGTGCGATATGCCGAAGAGAATCAGTTTGATTTGATTGTGATGGGAACAAAAGGAGCTTCTGGTTTAAAAGAGGTTTTCTCTGGAAGTGAAGCGCAAATGATAGCAAGAAGAACGAATGTTCCGTTATTGACATTGATGTGTGACCGCTCTGATTTACATTTGGAGAATATCTTGTTAGTGCATGATTTTTCTGAGCAAAGTAATGAAGACTTGAGATTGTTAAAAACGTTTGTGGAAGCATTTAAAACAAAAGTTCATTTCCTCCAAATCTGTAAAAGCAGTAATGTAGAGCAACACAATGAGATTCGTGAAAACATGAAAAGATATGCCGAGAAGCATGGATTGAGTGGCTATGAAGCGCATGTGTTGATTGATCGAGATGTTGAAGAGGGAGTTATTCATTTTAATCAAATGAATAATATGGATTTAGTGTGCATAGGAACGCATGGAAAAGCCGGCTTATTTCATAGTAGTGCTGCTGAAAACTTGGTGAATCATATGTTCAAACCGTTAATTACGTTCAAGATAAAATAACATGAAGACATCAATAAATTAATTAAGAAAGATTTAAAATGATAGAATTTTTAATACAACCTTGGTCATGGTGGTTTTCAGGTATTGTTATCGTTTCCATCATGTTTTTCCTGCTCTATTTTGGGAAATCGTTTGGTTTCTCGGCAAATCTGAGAACAATCTGTGCTGTGGGAGGTGCAGGAAAAAAAGTAAAGTTTTTTGATTTCAATTGGAGAGCACAAATTTGGAATCTCGTATTTCTCGCTGGAGCAATTATCGGTGGATTTGTAGCGAACCAATTTATGTCAAATGGTGAGCCCGTTCAATTGGCAGAAGCCACAATAGCTGATTTGAATGCACTCGGTTTTTCAAATCCAACTTCTATTCAACCCGAAGAGCTATTCAGCTGGGAGGCTGTTTTTACCTTGAAAGGCTTCCTTATTCTTGCTTTAGGTGGTTTATTGGTCGGTTTTGGAGCTCGTTACGCGGGAGGGTGTACATCAGGCCATGCGATAAGCGGACTAGCTGATTTGCAATTACCCTCTCTTATTGCGGTAATAGGCTTTTTTATAGGTGGTCTAATTATGACCTTTGGAATTTTCCCCCTCATATTTTAATATTGGATAAGCAACTAATATGAAATTAATTAAGTTTTTAGCACTCGGAATTGTATTTGGAATTGTGATGGCCAAATCGGAAGCACTGTCATGGTATAGAATACAAGAAATGTTTCGCTTTCAGTCCTTTCATATGTACGGGATTATTGGAACCGCTGTGGTGTTGGGGGTTCTCGGTATTGCCTTAATCAAGAAATTCAATGTGCGCGATAATGAAGGGAATCCAATAGTTTTTTATCCCAAGGCCAAGTCGGTAGCTCGCTACCTCATGGGTGGCGCAATTTTCGGCTTAGGTTGGGCGCTTTCAGGTGCTTGTCCAGGACCAATGGTAGTGAACATTGGTTATGGCTATTTAACCATGGCAATAGTTTTTCTTTTTGCCACTATCGGAACATTTATTTACGGATTGGTAAAAGATAAATTGCCGCATTAGAAAATACTGGAAAATATGCAAAAAATGGTACTCGTTGGCACCATTTTTTGCATTCTTTTTTTAGTGATAGCATCATAAGGAAAGACTAATCCCTGCTGAAAAAGGAGTGAATTGTGGTCCTTTATTTTTTTCAAACATAGCAGTTAAACTATAGTTCGCAAACGCGGTAAAGTCTCCAACCCCAAATCGTACACTTGCGTCAACCATGAACGGATTCAATTGGTAATGTCCTCTGCTTACGTCTTTGAGTTTCTGATCGTTCAACACATATTTTTGCTTGAGACGTGAATCAATTCGGTAATTAACAATTGCTCCTACTGACATATGGAAGCTTTTTTCAGCATCTTTTCCAGGTACTAAGGTTAAATACAGCGGTGCAGATAAATAACTGGCATTGAAGCAATTTTTTTAAAACGATTTAATACTATCTGTATTTGGAAAAACTTGCGCATTATCGTATGATAAAGTCGTATTACTATTTTTAAACGCATATCGGTTGAATCGGAACCCGAGTCCTGTTGTGAAAAGAAATTTATCCCCAATTAAATTGGCATTGAATTCAGCAAAATTGAAATTTAGCATGAAACTTTTTCCGTAAATCAACTCCATGTGAAGATTGTTCGGATCATTATTGATTCCAAAATTATTATTTGTGAAATAGCCATTGATAGCAATTTCAAGTCCTCTCCAATAATTGAGGTCTTTGGCTGAAGTCGATTTTTTTGTTTTAGTTTCGTTTCCTTCTTCGTCAATGACAACGGTGTTTTCATCTCCGGAAGAATAAATAACGATTTCGGTTCCCTTAAGAGAAATTCGTGTCGTATCTCTTTTTTGCTCATTTTTCTCTGGTTGCTAGGCTATGGAATATCCTGCTAAAAGCGCGAAGCTGAATGTTTTTAGAAGTAATTTTATCATGGTATTATGTTTTGTTGATTGTAGGACGCCTCACGCTTGAAATAGTTACAAGTGGCAATAAAAAAAGCACTTACAAAATATGCAAGTGCTTTATTGTTAAGTATGTATGTTTGATTTTTATTCGCGTGCTAATGTCACTTTCTCTTTAATAGCAGGAATACTTGTTTTAAACGGTAGCTTTTCTGAACGACCTTTTTTGAAAATCTTGTTACTGTAATCTTTTCCTTTTCGAAGTGCCTTTTGTTCTTCATCGGGCAAATGAATTACTTCTTGACATTCTGTTGAACAACATCCTTCTAATTCTTGCTTACAGCTTTCACATTGGATAAAGAGCAAATGGCAACCGTCATTTACACAATTGGTATGCGTGTCACACGGTTCACCACACTGGTGACAAACGGCAATAATGTCTTCAGTAATGCGTTCTCCTCTTCGCTCATCGAATACGAAGTTTTTACCAATAAATTTATTTTCAAGACCATTTTCTTTGCAGTCGTTGGCGTACTTAATAATTCCTCCCTCGAGTTGATGAACTTTTTGAAAACCACGATGTTTGTACCATGCAGAAGCTTTTTCACAACGAATCCCGCCTGTACAATACATGACGATATTTTTATCTTCGTTCCCTTTTAATATTTCCTCTTCGATAATAGGCAAGGAATCTCGAAAAGTATCCACATCAGGTGTAATCGCTCCTTTGAAATGACCTACTTCTGTCTCGTAGTGATTCCGCATATCGATTAAAATGGTATTCGGATCTTCGAGTAATGCGTTGAATTCTTCTGCTTTCAAATGTTTCCCTCGATTGGTAACGTCAAATGTTTGATCGTTCAATCCATCCGCTAAAATTTTATCGCGTACCTTAATTTTTAGCTTCAGAAAAGGAAACTCTGCTTCTGATTCATCCACGGCTAGATTTAAACGAATCCCATTTAGAAATGAGATGAGATAAAGTTCTTCCTTAAATTGTTGAAATTTATCGGCAGGAACCCCAATCTGAGCATTAATTCCTTCTGTAGCCACGTAAGTGCGACCAACAATGCCAATTTTAGACCACATCTGAAATAAGTGATCTCTGAAAACTTGAGGATTAGGAATGTGCGCATATTGATAAAATGAAACCGTCACAAATCGGGTCCCGCGCTCTTTTAACTTTTCAACCAATTCCTCCTTACTTAATGTATTCCACAGTTGCATGCTATGTTTTTTATTGAATAAAGAATGGTGTAAAGTTAGAAAAACAGAAGAACATTCTGAAATTACTGATGAAAATCAGTTTTATACTATTAAAGTTTAAATCTAATAATTGAATTTTAAAAATGAATGTTTGTATAAGCCAAGTTAATGAGAAGTAGTGTGTTCGGAACAAATGCTAGTAAAAAAAGAAGATATTGAAAGATCATTGCTTTATTGCAATACTTGTTTAAGTTGTGCATAATTAAGTGTATTAATTGGTAATTCGATGGATAGTTCCAAATAATGAGTGAGTCGAAAGGGACGACCACTTATTTCTTTCAATTTCCATCCTCATGTGAAAGTGAGTGATTCTTAAACTTTACTTCGTTATGGAAAACGAGTTACGTTCGCCTTTCGATTAAGAACGGCTCAAAATCTCAACATCTTACTATATTTACACCTAAATTAAAAATTCAGCATTGTGATTTTTGGAATAGACTGGAAAGTAAGCGCTCAATTAATTGAAGGATGGAGTGTACCTAATTTGTACGGGTTATTATTTGTCTCTGGATTAATAATAGGATATTTCGTGATTAAACGGATGTTCGAGAAAGAAGGTGTCCCAGAGGCGTGGTTAGATTCACTGTTGATATATATCGTCATTGCTACAATCCTAGGTGCGCGCTTGGGACATGTGTTTTTCTATGAATGGGAGTATTATTCCCAACATCTCTCAGAAATACCGAAAGTATGGGAAGGTGGATTAGCCTCTCATGGTGGAGCAGTGGCTATTCTGATTGCCTTGTTCATTTATAGTAAAAAGGTTTCAAAACAGTCGATGTTTTGGATTCTTGACAGAATCGTTGCGCCCATTGCTGTTGCTGGATGTTTCATTCGATTGGGAAACCTAGTGAATCATGAAATTATTGGTGTTCCGACAAACCTGCCATGGGGCTTTAAATTTTGGAATGAGAGCGCCGATAATTTAGTTTTAATAAATGGTGAATTTGAACATGTTTTTCGTCATCCTGCCCAATTGTATGAGGCAATTGCCTATTTCATTATCTTCATAATACTGTTTCGTTTGTTTTGGAAAACGGATCTCAAACAAAAACAAGGATTTATTTTTGGTGTGTTCTTAGTGATTCTATGGGGTGCTCGATTTGCGATAGAATTTGTGAAAATTGGTCAAGCAGCACGTGACGAAGGAATGGTGTTAAACACGGGTCAATGGCTTAGTGTTCCATTTATTATTGCTGGATTTATTATCATTTATTTGGCCAACAAAGGGAAGTTGGGAGGCCGTTAGCAATCGGCAGCATAGTTATGAGAAAAAATGTTACCGTATGACAAATAGAATTACAACACTTTTTAATATAAAATATCCGTTGATTCAAGCGGGAATGATTTGGTGTTCTGGTTGGGAATTGGCTGCTGCTGTTTCCAACGCGGGAGGTCTTGGAATAATTGGGTCAGGTAGCATGTATCCTGAAGTGTTAGAGGAACATGTAGTCAAATGCAAAAAAGCAACTGACAAACCTTTTGCAGTAAATTTACCGATGCTCTATCCAGATATCGATAAGCATATTGAGACAATCATAAAACATAAAGTACCAATTGTTTTTACTTCTGCTGGAAATCCCAAAACGTGGACGGCTCACTTGCAACAGCACGGAATTATTGTGGTACACGTTGTGTCGAGCGTAAAGTTTGCATTAAAAGCTCAGGAAGCGGGAGTAGATGCTATTGTAGCCGAGGGCTTCGAAGCGGGTGGACATAACGGTCGTGATGAAACAACCACTTTTTGTTTGATTCCAATGGTGCGGCAAGCGATTTCTATTCCATTGATTGCGGCTGGAGGAATTGGCACAGGAAAAGGAATGCTAGCTGCCATGAATTTAGGCGCTGACGCAGTTCAAATTGGGAGTCGTTTCGTTGCTTCTGATGAGTCTTCAGCACATGCTAACTTCAAGAAGACCGTAGTGGAAGCACAGGAAGGAGACACCATGCTTACATTGAAAGAAATCACCCCAGTTCGACTCATAAAGAATGCGTTTTACAACCAAGTGGCGGAAGCGTATCAACAATGTAAATCTATAGAAGATTTAAAAAACCTACTTGGTCGTGGTCGTGCGAAAAAAGGAATGTTCGAAGGTGATTTAATGGAAGGAGAGCTCGAAATAGGCCAAATCTCTGGATTGATTCATGAAATCAAACCCGCTGCGGAAATTGTAGGGGAGATTATTTCAGAATTTAAAATAGCGCGTGACGAACAACATACAAAATTTATTTTTTAATGATTCATTTCGAAAAGTTTACGCTTGCAAATGGACTTCGCGTCTTATTTCACCGCGACCCGACTACTCCTATGGCTGTTGTCAATACACTCTATGATGTAGGAGCTCGTGATGAAGACCCGAACAGGACAGGATTTGCACATTTGTTCGAGCATTTGATGTTTGGTGGGTCTATAAATATTGCGGACTTTGATGCGCCTTTGCAACGGGCCGGTGGAGAGAGTAACGCATTTACGAGTAATGACATAACAAATTACTATGATAGTTTGCCTGCTCATAATTTAGAAACAGCGCTTTGGCTGGAAAGCGATAGAATGTTGTCTTTGGCGTTTACACCACAAAGTTTAGAAGTACAACGAAGTGTTGTGATCGAAGAGTTCAAACAACGTTATTTAAACCAGCCTTATGGAGATGTTTGGCTGGAATTTCGTCCTTTGGCGTATAAAGAACATCCGTATCAGTGGGCAACAATTGGGAAAAATATCCAACACATTGAACAAGCAACAATGGAAGATGTTAAAGCGTTTTTTAAACGTTTTTATACTCCTTCTAATGCCATTTTATGTATAGCTGGTAACCTGGAACTCGACTACGTGAAATCTACTGTAGAAAAATGGTTTGGTGAGATTCCAAGTGTTCAAGTCCCAAAAAGAAGCTTGGTTCACGAACCAATACAGCAGGAATATAGAATGAAAACAATCCAGCGAAAGGTGCCGTCTGATGCATTTTACTATGGGTTTAAAATGCCGGGAAGACCTGAAGAAGGTTATTACACGGCGGACTTACTCTCTGATGTGCTAGGTCGCGGACAGTCCTCGCGCTTGTTCGTTCGATTGAAAAAGGAATTGGACTTAGTGACAGAAATTAATGCATATGTGATGGGCTCACATGATACTGGACTCTTAATGATTTCAGGAAAAGCGAACGATGGAGTAGAGCTAGATAAAATCGATAACGAGATTTGGAGAGTTATTGAGGAGTTGAAAGTAGCTGAAATTTCTTCCTTAGAACACCAGAAAAATATAAATAAGGTAAGAACAACGAAAGTGTTTTCGGAACAAGGGATTCTAAACAAGGCCATGGCTTTGTGTTTACATGAATTATTTGGAGATGCCAATGGAGTCAATCTCGAAAATGAACAATATGACCAAATCACTCCGAGGGAAATTTGGAAAAAGGCCAATGGTATGCTTCACGAGAAGAATTGTTCACGTATGTTTATTAAAGCAGTTAAGTAATGTTAGATAGAACGAAAGCACCAGCGATAAATCCCGTAGAACAGATTCAGTTCGTGGCTCCAGAACGCATCGAGGTAGGTTCGTTCACAGAACTTTTATGGGTAAAGGAGGTGGATGATGAGGCAGTGAAAATTGATTTTATTTTCAATGCCGGGAAACTCAGGGATAAAAAGATAGTTGCTGAATTATCAGGGGAACTGCTTTTAAGTG
>JALQTG010000005.1 GCA_023264075.1 Crocinitomicaceae bacterium | reverse complement strand
TCTTGGTCGAATTTCATCGCACTGTAAGCGTCACATACACCATGTCCTCCACAGCTTGCTAATCCGAATACTACTACTGTTGCCACAAATATTTTTTTTAATGCTTTCATACCTGATGTTTTATTGTTTTGTTTTAGCGTTGTTTCTTATACAGGGCATACGTTTTTTAAATTCCATAAAAAAAAAGTAGAAAAAAAAATGATCTTTTTTGCGGATTACTTGTAATACATTGTTTAACAGTAGTTTGACGCGGCGATTTTTTTGTTGCAGGTTTCAGATTGCAGGTTCATCGCGCAACCGGTAACCTCAAACCTGCAACCTGAGACAGAAAAAAGAGAGGAATGATAATTCGTTCAACTTTTTTCCCTGCGGCAACCCATAAAAAGTTTTAAATTTGTTGCGTCTAATTTTATAACACAACAATGATCCAATTATCTGATCGATTACTTGCAATGGAGGAGTCTGCAACCATTGCTATGTCACGCAAGAGTCGTGAGCTTAAAGCAGAAGGAAAAGATATTATTTCTTTGAGCTTGGGTGAGCCAGATTTTCATACGCCTGATTTTATAAAGCAGGCAGCGGTTGAAGCCATGGAGCAGAATTACACCATGTACACACCGGTTCCTGGTTATGATGATTTGCGCGAAGCAATTTGTGAAAAATTCGAACGTGATAATGGAATTCATTATACCAAAGACCAAATTGTTGTTTCTACTGGAGCGAAACAGTCGATTGCAAATGTTGTGATGAGTCTTGTGAATCCGGGAGATGAGGTTATTATTCCCGGACCATATTGGGTGTCCTACATAGAAATAGTAAAAGTCGCAGAAGGAATTCCTGTAATTGTTAACGCGGATATTTCAGCAGATTTTAAAGTAACAGGAAAGCAATTAGAGGACGCGATAACAGCTAAAACGAAGTTGATTATATTCTCTACGCCATGTAACCCAACTGGTTCGGTGTACTCGAAGGATGAGCTGCAAGGTTTAGCCGAAGTAATCGCACGTCACAAAAACGTAGTAGCCCTTTGTGATGAAATTTATGAGCACATCAATTTTGTTGGGAAGCATGAAAGTTTGGCGCAATTTCCAGAAGTATATGACCGAGTTGTCACTGTAAATGGAGTATCTAAAGCATGGGCAATGACAGGTTGGCGATTAGGGTACATTGGAGCTCCTAAAGAAATAGCAGCTGCGTGTTCCAAGGTGCAAGGTCAGTTCACAAGTGGTACAAGTTCGATAACTCAACGTGCTACCATAGCTGCATTGAAAAAAGATCCTGCATTTCTAAAGGATATGTTAGCAGCATTCAAAAATAGAAGAAAGCTTGTGCTGGAGGCGCTTCAAAACATGGAAGGTGTGCATGTCAATGAACCAGGTGGTGCTTTTTACTTCTTCCCTGATGTTTCTTCTTTCTTTGGCAAGTCTTATAATGGAACTGTAATACACAATGCCAATGATTTAACCTTATATTTGTTGGAAGAAGCATTGGTGGCATTAGTTACTGGTGATGCGTTTGGAGACCCAAAATGTATCCGTATTTCCTATGCTACCGATGAAGCTACTTTGACGAAAGCGATGGATAGAATCGCTGCGGCATTGAATAAATTAAACTAAATGAACGTTAGCCAGCTTTTTGACGATTTTTCTAAACGTAAAATACTCGTTTTAGGAGATGTGATGATTGATGCTTACCTCGAAGGGAAGGTCAACCGTGTAAGTCCTGAAGCTCCGGTTCCGATCGTGAGTTTTACTTCACAAGAACAACGTTTAGGAGGGGCAGCAAATGTTGCGTTAAACTTATTGAGCTTAGGTGCTCAGGTAACGATTTGCTCGGTGGTTGGAGAAGATCAAAGCGGTCAAGATTTGAAAGGCTTGATGATAGCACAATCCATCTCAACCGAGGGCCTCGTATTTTCTCCAGATCGAAAAACGACACTAAAGACACGCGTAATTGGAAATAATCAACAATTACTGCGCGTAGATAATGAACAAACAGATGATATACTTCCTGGAGAAGAAGACGCATTAGTGGGTAAGATCGAAGCGCTGTTAGCGTCAAATTACGATGCTATTATCTTCGAGGATTATAATAAAGGTGTATTGACAGCATCGCTCATTGAACGTGTAATTGCACTTGCGAAGAAGTTTAATGTCGTGACCACGGTAGATCCGAAATTGACTAATTTTTACGCCTACAAAGGTGTTACGCTGTTTAAGCCGAATTTGAAAGAACTACGAGATGGCGTAAAACGAATGGTGGATGTTCAGGATCGCAAAGATTTTGAAGCAGCAGTAGAGGAAATGAACCGCGTGTTGCAAGCTGAAAACGTCTTTGTAACATTAAGTGAACACGGCGTATACATTCAAAATGAAAGCGTTAAACACTATATACCAGCGCATATCCGGAATATTGCAGATGTTTCTGGAGCGGGAGATACGGTAATTAGTGTGGCAACCCTTTGCTATTTAGCGGGACTTCCCATAGATGAAGTGGCAGCAGTGGCGAATCTGGCAGGAGGTTTAGTATGCGAACGCGTTGGCGTTGTGGCAATTGATAAAGCTCAGTTGAAATCAGAGTTGGAGAAGCTCTAAACAAACAGGATGTTAGACCAAATTCGAGAACAGATCAATTTGAAATTATACGATTCGAAGAATCGTGTGACAAGTTTGTTTAGTTGGCTGCATATTTTGGTCGCCGTAAGCATGATTGGTGTACTTATCTATTACTACGGATTCCCACTTGATGATGATGAAAAATACGCCTTACTGCGGGTTATTGAATACAGTTTTGGATTCTACGTCCTTCGTTATATCGTGAAGTTTGTCTACGATTATTCGCCTAAAGATTTTTTAAGGCGAAATTGGTTCGAATCGGTCGTGATTCTGCTTCTTATTGTTGAAGGAATTGCGTACAATTTCTTCAATACCATGTTCATTTCTAGATTCTTTGTATGGCTCGGATTTGAGGGGTTTGGAGATGTTTCCAATATTTTTGTACAGCTCTTCTTCATAATCTATATCGCTGCCGAAGTATTCAAAAAACGTGACTTTCACATGTGGTTTAAAATCCACCCTGGACTCTTGTTTACTTTTTCTATTTTGGGGATTATTTTAATTGGAGCGGGATTACTGCTGTTGCCAGAAATGTCTACTTCCGGCAGAATTCCTTTTACGGATGCGTTGTTTACTTCTGCTTCGTCAGTGAGCGTTACTGGACTAATGACAGTTGACGTAAGTGCGGATTTTACATTTAAAGGACAACTAGTAATTCTGTTATTAATCCAAGTTGGAGGCTTAAACACCATAGCGTTCGCCGCGTTGTATTTGCTTGTTGCGAAATTCGGAATCGGTGTGAAACAAGATGAAATCATGGAGGATTATGTGAATAATGAATCCTTTTTGGGAACGAGTAACATGTTTGCGAAAATTGTACTTTGGACGCTCATAATTGAATTTATTGGGTTTTTGCTCATCTTTGCATTACTCGATCCTGCGATGTTTCCAACAACAGGAGATCATTTTTTTCAAAGTATTTTTTACGCTATTTCTGGGTTTAATAATGCGGGTATTACGGTCATGTCAGATGGCATGATGAACGAAGCTGTATTGCATAATTATGGATTTCATTCGGTGGTGATGATCCTTTTCTTTTTAGGCGGTTTTGGGATGATTTATTTGTTCGATATCCTAGATCCAAGAAGTATTCGAGAGCGGATGAAAATGAAGTGGAAGGGCTTACAATTCGGGACTAAGATCACGCTGTTTTATACCTTGTTGCTACTTGTTCTTGGAGCAGTGGTATTTTTTACATTAGAGTACGACCGATCGTTGGAGGGACTACCTTGGTATGGAAAAATCGTTAGTACGTTCTTTTCATCGATGACCACAAGAAATGCTGGATTTAACACCGTAGATATTGGAAGTTTGAGCTTGCCCGTATTGGTATTTTTCTTATTCTTGATGTTTGTGGGGGCGGGATCAGGTTCTTCCGGTGGAGGTATTCGAGTATCTACATTCGGAATTATGGTATCTTCTGTTTTATCTACGATTCGCAGAAAACCTTACACAGAAATGTTTAAACGTACGATTTCAAACGATTTAGTGCTTAAGGCATATTCCATTTTTATCTTTTTTATCGTTGGAAATCTGATCGGGATATTTGCGTTACTCATCACGGAGCAAGAGGCGCTTGAGTCAGGCGCATTCTCATTGATTGATATCATTTTCGAACATGTTTCCGCAGCCAGCACGGTGGGATTGTCAACTGGATTGACGCCTGAATTGACTACGGCAGGTAAATATGTCATAATTGTGGCCATGTTTATTGGTCGTGTGGGAACATTAACACTAGCTTACTTGTTAGGAAAGCAAGTACTCAGTAAAAATTACAAATATCCTTCGGGACATACAATGGTGGGTTAGATATGACACAAGATAGTAAAGTAGTAAAACCATATAGCAGCGCAGACAAATCGAAAAAGGAAGAAGTCGCAGAAATGTTTGACAATATTTCGGGTAAATACGATTTTTTGAATCACTTTCTTTCGCTCGGTATAGACAAGCTTTGGCGTAAAAAAGCGATTAAAATGCTGCGCGACATCCAACCCAAAAAAATCATTGATTTAGCCACAGGTACTGGTGATTTTGCTATTGCAGCACTGAAATTGAATCCAACCGAAGTAGCTGGTGTGGATATTTCCGAAGGAATGCTCGCAAAAGGGCGAATAAAAATGAAAAAGCGCAAGGTAGATAACGTGATTTCCATGAATTATGGAGACTCCGAAAACTTGCCTTTTGACGATAATTACTTTGATGCGCTTACCGTAGGATTTGGCGTTAGAAACTACGAAAACCTAGAAAAAGGGTTGTCCGAAATGCTGCGTGTACTCCGTAAAGATGGCAGAGCTGTAATTCTCGAATTTTCAAAACCCAAACGATTTCCGATCAAACAATTATTTAATTTCTATTCCAAACGTGTTATCCCATTTTTAGGAAAAATGATTTCAAAAGACAAAAGAGCGTATGCTTATCTTCCAGAATCTGTAGAAGCATTTCCGGAAGGTCATGATTTTCTTGATATTTTAACGAAAGTTGGATACAGAAACGTACGTGCGAAAACGGTTTCAGGTGGGATTGCAACGATTTATGTGGGGGAGAAGTAGGGGGTTGGTTCGAGGTTTGAGGTTCGAATCAACTACGAAAACACTTCCCACCTTCGGCGCCCAGGCGTTGATTGAAAAGTTCAGGATTCAGGTTTGTCTTATTGCCAGTCTTGTCCAAAGGATAAATTGATAAAAACTAAAGTGAATATGATGATTAATTGCTTCATTGTTTGATAAACCGCACCTGAACCGGTTGATCTTTTTGAATTAACTCCAACAAATAAATTCCTGCTGGGAGACTCTCAACGGATAGTTGGTCTCCGTTATTTATTTCATCAAAAGACTCGATAACGCTTCCTTGTAGATTTATGATTTTCACATCAGTTGCCTTGAATTCAGATAAATTGACGGTGATAAAATCACTAGCGGGATTGGGATAAACCACTACACTAACCGCTTCCTTATCCCATTCTTTTGTACTCAACCAACTCGGACTATCAGGTGTGAGTAGCGTATGCAATTCATTTCCTGAAGCTACCCATAAGTTGCCCAATGTATCAAACTCAAACCCATGAAAGCTATTGAAGTTGATCGGACTGTTGTTTGCATCGTAAATTTCTGTCCATTCATTGCCTGTTAGTTTACCCAATGCGATCGCTTTATCGTCTTCATCTCCAAACGCTACCCATAAATCATCGTTTTTATCAAATTCTATCTCCAATACATTTCCCGAGGGCATGTTGGTGGTGTTAAACGGTGTGATGGTATCAAAACACTCTCCTGCATGTGCTTTTGAAATTCCTTTTGTGAAACCTAAATAGATGGTATCGGTGTAGTTTTGGAATTGGAAAGTGGTTGTTGGAGCAAGAAGATAATAATCATTGTTGTTATATAAAAATTGATTGGTTTCATTTACAACATAGGCATAGGAAACTCCTTTTGAATACCAATGTCCATTTTTTGTAATCCAATCACTCCCTCCAAACGAAGGTTCCTGAACAAAAAACTGATAGATATATTGCAGATTAGGACCGAGTGCTCTTCTCATAAAAAGCGTATCACCATCAGTACGAAGTGTCGTAATCTCTTCATCATAGTAAGCTAATTGCTTTGTGTATCCATCAAAAAGATGTAATCCTGTAAGTCGTTTTGAAAAAAACAAGTGATCAGGAGTGAACCCAAAACGTAACTCATCGGACTGCCATAAGGTACCGAGTTCATCCTCTCCAAATTTTATAACTTCTCCATCGTTTTCAATCACCGCTGCTATCAATGGGTGCGCAAACCACAATTGATTGGTATAAGGATTAATAGCAAACTGATTGATGGGCGGAAAACCATGTCCTTGCGCCATAGAAATTGTTTGCCAATCTTGCCCAAAGGATAAATTGGTCAGTACTAAAGTGAATATGGTAATTAATTGCTTCATTGTTTGATAAATTTAAGTGTTTTTTTCGACGCTTCAAAATCGAAGGTAATAAAATACATTCCCGCATTCCATTGTGAGATCATTTATCGATAAGGTGAACATTACTTACTCTTCGATGATTTAAACTTTTTTTCTACCCTTTAAAACATCTTTATTATCTTTGACCTTCTTGGGCTGACTCTAATCATTGGGCCCATGTCAGAGTAGCATATGAAAAAAATTCAAATGGTGGACTTGGTTTCTCAATACGAGAAAATTCAACCTCAAGTTCAAAGTGAGATCAATAGTGTTTTAGCGAATGCACAGTTCATCAATGGACCAGCAGTTCATGAGTTTCAAGCAGACTTAGAAAAATATTTAGGCGTTAAACACGTGATTCCATGCGCAAATGGTACCGATGCCTTGCAAATTGCTATGATGGCACTGGGCTTGAAACCAGGAGACGAGGTGATTACGCCTTCATATACCTACATTGCTACAACAGAAGTAATGGGTCTACTCCGTTTGAAACCTGTTTTTGTGGATTGTGACCCGAAAACATTTAACGTTTCTCCTGCTGCAATTCGTAAAGCAATTACGGCTAAAACCAAAGCAATTGTTCCAGTGCATTTGTACGGTCAGTCGTGCGACATGGATGAAATCATGAAAATCGCCAAAGAATATAGTCTTTTCGTGATTGAAGATAACGCCCAAGCAATTGGGTGTGATTATCATTCCGCTGATGGTTCGGTAAGGAAAACAGGTACCATTGGTGACTTTGGTTGTACGAGCTTTTTTCCTTCTAAGAATTTAGGATGTTACGGTGACGGTGGCGCAATTTGTACCAACGACGATGATTTGGCGTCAAAAGCACGAATGGTGGCAAACCATGGTCAAAGCAAACGGTACTACCATGATGTAGTAGGGTGTAACTCACGTTTAGACACTATCCAGGCAGCTGTATTGAAAATTAAGTTAGCCCACCTTGATGAGTACATTGATGAACGAAGAAAAGCGGCTGATTATTACGATAAATCGTTCGCGATGGAATCGAAACTAACAACTCCATTTAGAGATCCTTCCAATAAACATGTATTCCACCAATATACCTTGCAGTTGACAGATGATGTAGATCGAGATGCACTTGTTGCTTTTCTCGGTGAACACGATGTTCCTGCAATGATTTATTACCCTGTCCCTGCGCACAAACAAAAGATGTTTGCAACGCTCGAAACTGAATGCGGAGATTTAACAACGACAGATTGGTTAACTACGCGGGTATTCTCGTTGCCAATGCACACGGAGTTGACAGAAGAGCAGCTAGCATTTATCTGCAATAAGGTGAAAGAATTTTTGAATAGATAGGCATGAAGAATATTGCAGTAGTAGGCACAGGTTACGTTGGACTCGTTACAGGAACATGTTTCGCAGAAACGGGTAATAATGTGGTGTGTGTAGATATCGACAGTGCAAAAGTAGAGAAAATGAAAGCGGGTGTGGTGCCGATTTACGAACCGCACTTGGATGTCATTTTTGAACGCAATATTAATGCTGGAAGATTGACCTTTACTACTGATCTGGCCGCTGCTATTGAACATGCTGAACTCATATTTTTAGCATTACCAACTCCTCCAGGAGAAGATGGTTCTGCTGATTTATCGTACATATTAGGTGTTGCCAAAGAATTGGGGAAAATCATCAAGGATTATAAAGTCATTGTTGACAAAAGTACAGTCCCTGTAGGTACAGCAGAAAAGGTACATACGGCAATTGCAGCGCATGCGGCCGTTGACTTTGATGTGGTTTCTAATCCTGAATTTCTGAGGGAAGGTTTTGCCGTTGACGATTTCATGAAACCGGACCGAGTGGTGATTGGTACTTCTTCTTCACGTGCTCAAAAAGTAATGGAGCAACTATATAAACCATTTGTACGCCAAGGGAATCCAATCATTTTTATGGATGAAAAATCAGCCGAACTGACGAAATATGCCGCCAATTCTTTTTTAGCGACAAAAATCACATTCATGAATGAAATCGCTAATTTTTGCGAATTAGTAGGGGCTGACGTGGATAAAGTACGCATTGGAATTGGTTCTGATACGCGCATCGGTAAGCGCTTTTTATTCCCTGGGATTGGTTATGGCGGTTCTTGTTTTCCGAAAGATGTACAAGCGTTGGTGAAATCTGGCCGACAGGAAAATTTTGAGTTTGAGATTTTAAACGCGGTGATGGCGGTGAATGAAAACCAGAAAACTGTATTGATGCCCAAAATCAAGAACTTTTTCCGAAATGATTTGAAAGGAAAAAAAATAGCGCTTTGGGGGCTATCATTTAAACCTGATACAGATGATATTCGCGAAGCCCCAGCGTTGTACATGATTGACGCATTACTCCATGAAGGAGCAGTTGTAAAAGCGTATGACCCAGAAGCAATTGGTAATGTGCGTGCGTTGATCGGTGACAAAATCAACTATGCGACAACTGAGTATGAAGCACTCTCTGAGGCTGATGCATTAGTCATTTGTACAGAGTGGGGCGTTTTCAGAAATCCGGATTTCGGAAAAATGAAAGCTATGATGAAGGATGCTGTCATTTTTGACGGCCGTAACTTATTTGAAGTGGAGGATATGATCGAATTGGGTTTTTACTATAGTTCAATCGGCAGAACTGCGATAAAGGGAAAGTAAAAAATGGAACAGAAAAGAGTATTAATCACGGGCGCCGCTGGTTTTTTGGGTTCACATCTCTGTGACCGATTTATTGCAGATGGATACCATGTGATTGGTATGGATAATCTCATTACAGGTAGAATAGAAAACATTGAACACCTTTTTCCATTGAAGAATTTTGAATTCTACAATCATGATGTGACCAAGTTTATTCACGTCCCTGGAAAGTTAGATTATATCCTTCATTTTGCGTCACCGGCGAGTCCGATTGATTACTTAAAAATTCCAATTCAAACGCTAAAAGTGGGCTCTTTAGGAATTCACAATTGCTTGGGATTAGCGCGAGTTAAAAAAGCACGTGTGTTGATTGCCTCGACATCTGAAGTATACGGTGACCCTGAAGTACATCCGCAAACAGAGGATTATTGGGGACATGTGAATCCAATAGGCCCAAGAGGAGTGTACGATGAAGCGAAACGTTTTCAAGAAGCCCTAACCATGGCCTATCATACGTATCATGGTTTAAAAACACGTATTGTGCGTATTTTTAATACATATGGTCCACGTATGCGATTGAATGACGGACGCGTGTTGCCTGCCTTTATTGGCCAAGCATTGCGCGGTGAGGATTTAACGGTTTTTGGAGATGGCTCGCAAACCCGTTCGTTTTGTTATGTGGATGACCTCGTAGAAGGCATCGTTCGGTTGTTGCATTCCGACTACGCAGAACCTGTGAATATTGGAAATCCAGACGAGATCACCATTCGCGATTTTGCGGAAGAAATAATTGCCCTCACAGGAACAAGCCAGAAGGTCATTTACACGGAATTACCGGTCAACGATCCAAAACAACGACAGCCAGATATTACCCGTGCGAAAACGATTCTGGGATGGGAGCCACGGGTTAACCGTCAAGAAGGGTTGAAAATTACCTACGATTATTTCAAGGGCCTTTCGAAAGAAGAGTTGTACAAAAAGGAACATAACAATTTTGAAGATTATATAAAATAACGCATGGAATATTTCGCGCACGAAACGGCAATTATTGATGAAGGGTGCACCATTGGTGCAGGTTCAAAAATTTGGCATTTTTCGCATATCATGCCGAATTGCACGCTTGGTGAAAATTGCAATATTGGTCAAAACGTGGTGATTTCTCCGGAGGTGATTCTTGGGAACAATGTGAAAGTGCAAAATAATGTTTCTATTTACACTGGTGTAATCTGTGAAGACGATGTGTTCTTAGGACCATCAATGGTGTTTACCAATGTAATTAACCCGCGCAGTGCTGTCAACCGTCGTGGACAATATAGCAAAACAACGGTGAAGCACGGAGCATCTATTGGTGCCAATGCAACGATTGTTTGTGGCCACGATATTGGTCGATTCGCATTCATAGGTGCAGGAGCCGTCGTTACAAAGCATGTTCCTGATTATGCACTAGTGGTGGGTAATCCTGCTAAGCAAATTGGTTGGATGAGTGAATTCGGACATCGTTTGGAGTTCGATGAGGCTGGAGTTGCCGTTTGTGCGGAAAGTACGGAGAAGTATAAGTTAGAAGATAATAAAGTAATAAAACTATGATCAAAAACGATCAAAAAGTAAGGTTCGTCGTTGTTGGTGCTGGCCATATTGGAAAGCGTCACGCAGAAATGATTCGCAGAAATGAAGAAGCGGAATTGGTGGCAATGGTGGATGTACTTCCGAAAGACCAAGTGGGTGCGACAGACTTCGAAGAACCATTTTATACAACGATCGAAGAGTTGTTAGCAGCAAACCACGCCTTTGATGTGGCTTGTATTTGTACTCCAAACGGATTACATGCAGAACAAAGCATCAAATTACTCAGTGCGAATAAGCACGTGGTATGTGAAAAACCAATGGGACTTTCGAAAGACAATTGCGAAAAAGTGATTTTCAAGTCGCTGCAGATGTCAAAACACGTGTTTTGTGTGATGCAAAACCGGTATTCACCTCCTTCAGAATGGATTAAATCAGTAATCGATCAGCAGTTGTTAGGGGACATCTTTATGGTTCAATTGAATTGTTATTGGAACAGAGATGAGCGCTATTATAAAAAAGGCGGATGGAAAGGAACTCCTGATTTGGATGGAGGTACGTTGTTTACCCAATTTTCTCACTTCATTGACATTATGTATTGGTTGTTTGGGGATATCGATAACATCCAAGGGAAATTTGCTGATTTCACACACAAAGACTCTACAGCTTTTGAAGACTCTGGTTTTGTGAGCTTTGATTTTGTGCAAGGAGGAATGGGAAGTATCAATTATTCTACTTCCGTTGCGCATCAGAATTTAGAAAGTTCGATTACCATCATTGGTAAAAAAGGAAGTATTAAAATTGGTGGTCAATACATGAATGAGGTAGAAGTCTGTAACATCGAAGGTTATGAAATGCCAGAATTGGCACCTACAAATCCAGGAAATGATTATGGAGCCTACAAAGGATCTGCGGCAAACCACCATTACATTATAGAAAATGTAGTTGACACCTTGAAAGGGAGAACTACCGCTACGACCAACGCCCTAGAAGGCTTGAAAGTCGTGGAGATTATTGAACGAATTTACAAAGTAAGAGATGAGCAAGGGTATTTATAATAATTTACTCCAGCAAAACGCCCAATTAGCGGTTGTTGGTTTAGGATACGTAGGACTTCCAATTGCATTGGAGTTTGCACGTAGAATTCGCGTAATTGGTTTTGACATCAATGCGGATCGCGTAGAATTGATGAAAAACAATATTGATCCGTCGAATGAATTAGATGCGGAAGATTTCGAAGGGTGTAATATTGAGTTTACTGCTGATCACGATAAGCTGAAGGAAGCTTCTTTTTTTGTGGTGGCTGTCCCTACTCCGATTGATGATTCTAATTTACCGAATTTACAACCATTGCTGGGAGCCACAAGAACTGTGGGGAAGGCTTTGAAGAAGGGGGATTATGTAGTATTTGAATCAACGGTTTACCCGGGATGTACAGAAGAAGATTGTATTCCGATTTTAGAGGAAGAGTCTGGCTTGAAATGGAAAGAAGATTTTATGGTTGGATATTCACCGGAGCGAATTAATCCAGGGGATAAAGTACACACACTTCAAAATGTTGTAAAAGTTGTTTCAGGATGTTGTGCTACTTCATTAGAGGAGATTGCCAAAACATATGAACTTGTAGTAGATGCCGGAGTGCATAGGGCAGCTTCTATTAAAGTGGCAGAAGCGGCTAAAATCATTGAGAATACGCAGCGTGATGTGAATATCGCGTTGATTAATGAGTTGTCAATTATTTTTAATAAATTGAACATCAATACATATGACGTATTAGAGGCAGCAGGTACAAAATGGAACTTTTTGAAGTTTAGTCCAGGTCTAGTTGGTGGTCACTGTATTGGAGTTGATCCGTATTATTTGACACACAAAGCTCAACAAGCCGGTTATCATTCTAAAGTAATAACAAGTGGGCGTTACGTAAATGATTCCATGGGGTTCTACATTGGGAAGCAATGCGTAAAGAAAATGATTGCTCAAGGTAAAAACATGAACGAGGCGAAAGTACTGGTTATGGGAGCTACGTTCAAAGAAGACGTGAGTGATATTCGTAATTCCAAAGTGATTGATGTTGTTAATGAATTAAAGTCTTTTTCTGTAAAAGTTGATTTAGTGGATCCTCATGCTTCTTCGAAAGAGATGGAGGAAGAGTACGGTGTTGCTTTGGCGGAACATACTGCCAATAATTATGATGCCATTATTGTGGCAGTCAATCATAAGGAATACAGCGCATTAATAGAAAATGACTTCAAAGGGAAATTAAAAGACGGAAAAGGCGTTTTCATAGATGTGAAAGGAATCTACAAAGGAAAAATTAAAGAGCTAGAATACTGGAGTCTATAAATGAAGGAATTCACAAAACATATCTTAGTGACAGGTGGGGCCGGATTTATCGGCTCGCATGTGGTAAGACGTCTATTGATCAATTACCCGGATTATCGAGTAATTAATTTTGATCGGTTAACCTACGCGGGCAACCTCGAGAATTTGAAGGATGTTGATACAGCACCGAATTATGTTTTTGTCAAAGGAGATATTACGAATCAGCAGGATGTGAATAAGGTGTTTTCCGATTACGGTATTACCGATGTGATTCATCTTGCTGCGGAATCCCATGTTGATCGTTCCATAAGTGGTCCGATGGATTTTGTGTTAGCTAATGTCGTTGGAACGGTTCAGTTATTAAATGTGGATGTAAATGATTTAACTGCAAAAGTAGCTGAATTAGAAATTGTAAGTGAGAGTTTAAAAATTGAAGCAGATAATCAAACACTAACTGCTAATATAGCAAGTGAAGTTTTACCCATTGATGGACGCCCCGCAATAATTATCAAATCAGATTGGTGCAAACCACCGAGTTTATCATCCAAATCCCTAAGACCTGTTGGAACCCCAACAATCAGGCCGTATCGAGCAAAGTCATGCATGTGCATCGATGCACACCAGATTGGCTGAAAAGCCCACGCCATCCATTCGACGATCGGTGAATCCCAGAGTACATCTGGCTCAGAAGCTGGACAGG
>JALQTG010000290.1 GCA_023264075.1 Crocinitomicaceae bacterium | reverse complement strand
CAAGGCAAAAACAATCGCCTCTTTGAATTCAATAATCGTTGAATCGGGAAGAATAACTGCGCCCCCATAATGCGACTTGAGTCGCTCTAATAGAAATTGGTTTTTGGTACCTCCTCCACTTAGAAATACTGAAGATAATTTGTGTCTGGTTAAAACCGCTGCTATTTGCAGGGCTACATGCTCATAAAATGTAGTTATCAAGTCCACCCGATCACCAATAATTGGATGAATATTATCTGCAACCCATTCCGCCCCTAATGATTTCGGAGGCTCTTCACGATAAAACGGAAGTTCATTGAGTCTTGATAGGATATTATGGTCAATCACGCCTTCTCTTCCTAGTCTACCAAGATTATCGAACTTTTGCCCCACTTGCTCTGCCAATTTGTTTAAAACAATATTGACTGGGCAAATATCAAACGCAAAAACGGTTCCCTTTTCTTGAAACGAAATATTGGAAAAGCCCCCAAGATTTAGAAAACTTTCTGCCCTTGAAGAAAATAAGAATTGATCACCAACTGGAACTAGTGGAGCGCCATTACCTCCTAATAGCACGTCATTGACTCGAAAATCGCAAACAGTAAGCAATCCTGTTTTGTGCGCCAATTCAGGACCATTCCCAATTTGCAGGGTATAACCTTCTTTAGGTTCATGAAAAACAGTATGTCCATGTGACGAAATAGCTACAATATCATCTCGTCGTATCGCATTTCTTGCTAAAAAATCATTCACCGAATCTCCGAAGTAATTACCTAAGTCATGACTGAGTTGAGTTAACCCAATCCCAGACTCATTCACGGAATTACCTAGTCGAAACTGCCAATCTTCAGAGTAATCAACTGTTTCAGCGTGAAGCACTTCAAATGTCCATTGGTCTTTATTCACATTCGAAATAAGCACATCCACTATATCGAGGCCATCCAACGAAGTCCCCGACATTAACCCAAGAATGCGATAACTTGACATAAATGACAATTATAAATTGTTCAATTTGAAATATTCCATGTATTTTTAGACCCCCAATATTACACAAATTAAAATACAAAATATGAACTTTGAATTATCTGAAGAACATTTGGCAGTGAGAGATGCTGCAAGAGACTTTGCTCAAAACGTACTTAAACCAGGTGTTATTGAGAGAGATAATGCACAGCGTTTCCCTGCGGAAGAAATCAAGCAACTTGGTGAACTTGGTTTTATGGGTATGATGGTTGATCCAAAATACGGAGGTGGTGGAATGGATACAATGTCGTACGTTCTTGCTATGGAAGAAATCTCGAAAGTAGATGCTTCTGCTTCTGTATGCATGAGCGTGAACAACTCCCTAGTATGTTGGGGATTGGAAACTTTTGGAACTGAAGAACAAAAACAAAAATATTTAGTGCCTTTGGCCAAAGGAGAAATTATTGGGGCGTTCTGCTTGTCTGAACCAGAGGCAGGTTCTGACGCTACATCACAGCGCACAACAGCGATCGACAAAGGAGATCACTACGTTCTGAATGGAACGAAAAACTGGATTACCAACGGTTCTTCAGCTTCAGTTTATTTAGTAATCGCTCAAACTGACGTAGAAAAAGGACATAAAGGAATAAACGCGTTAATTGTTGAGCGCGGTATGGAAGGATTTATTGTTGGAGCCAAAGAAGATAAAATGGGGATTCGCGGGAGTGACACACATACTTTATTATTCAACGATGTAAAAGTTCCTAAGGAAAATAGAATCGGTGAAGATGGTTTCGGCTTTAAATTCGCGATGAAAACACTTTCGGGAGGAAGAATTGGAATTGCTGCCCAAGCACTTGGTATTGCTGCTGGTGCGTATGAATTAGCATTAGCCTATTCAAAAGAGCGCAAAGCTTTTGGAAAGGAGATTTCGAAGCACCAAGCGATCGCTTTTAAATTAGCCGATATGGCGGTAGATATTGAAACAGCGCGTTTGCTTGTTCACAAAGCTGCATGGCATAAGGACAACGGAATGAACTATGACCAATCTGGAGCTATGGCAAAATTGCACGCTTCATCTGTTGCCATGAAACATACTGTTGAAGCCGTTCAAATTCATGGTGGATATGGTTTCGTAAAAGAATACCATGTAGAACGTTTGATGCGTGATGCGAAGATTACTCAAATCTATGAAGGAACTTCTGAAGTACAGAAGATTGTTATTTCAAGAAGTATTTTAGCGGAGTAACATCCCGTTTTAGCTAATATTCAATACAAAAAAAGCCATTTCAAAGAATGGCTTTTTTTGTTTAACAAATCAAAACAATCAGTTAATTCAGGATTAATTAAATTTGAAAGAATTCGAGGTTTATTTGCATAAAATACGAGTAAATGCACCATATATCGAAAGAAGAATATACGAAAAGTTTAGAGAGTGCTAGATTAGTTCAATTCGGGCTTCTTCCAAAGATAAGACACCTAAATAGGGTCATTCCCGATTCATTTATTTTGTTTGAACCAAAAGACGTTGTTTCGGGAGACTTTTATTGGGTAGGAAAAAGTAACGAGCTGGATTATGTTGTTGTGGGAGATTGCACAGGGCATGGGATATCTGGAGCCTTAATATCCGTATTACGCTAAATTTATTCGAATATGTCGTCATGAACAAAGGCCTTAAACGTGTCGCCAAAATATTGAGAGAAGTGGACAAAAAGTTCATTGAAAGTTTTAAGGGAGAGGGGCATGCAATTGACAACCCTTGGATTGATCTCAGCATCATCGCTATAGATAAAAAACACCATACACTACATTTTTCTTCGGCGAACAGAAAAGTACTTTTAGTAAGGCATAATGGCAGCTCAGAATTATTCAAAGGCAGCAGATACCCAATAGGTGGTTGGCAAATAGAAAGCGAACGAAGTTTTGCATCAACAATTATTCCTTACAATTCTGGAGACATTATTTATTTAGGTTCCGATGGCTTTCAGGATCAAATAGGAGGACCCAAAGAAAAAAAATATAAATCAACTCAGTTGCATCATTTACTCATACAAATTAGTCAACTCCCTTTATCTCATCAGAAAAGTAAGTTGGAAGAAGAATTAAAAGTATGGCAAGGTAAACAACCTCAAACGGATGACATTTGCTTAATAGGTATTCGATTATAATCGAGTAAATCTCTAATTAAACCAATCCAAAATCTCCTGTTGCAATGAATCATTAATTGCTATCGCAAGCGTTATTGACACCAATAGACCAATTGTAGCGTAAGACAAATCCTTCACCACCATTAATATTGTTGTCCGTAAGGACATAGTTCCCTCAGCCTCTTGTCTGTTCGAGACACGGGCAGACAAACGCATCGCAAGTTCACGTCCACCTAACAAACCTATAAATACCCAAGTAGTACTCATCGGTACGTTACTCATCTCCTTAAATACAAACAAAACTATAAGGTAAGCAAAGTCGATAATTGAAGCGGAGCGGATATCTGTAACCTCCGACTTTTCCGTAACGATAGATTGAATTTTATCCCCTCGCAAATAAAAGAGTAATCCCAACCCAAAGAATACTACACCTGCAAAAACAACAAAGCCAGTTAACGAAAGCGAACGCGGTAAGAAAATAGCAATATTGGCTGCATCGTGCATCACCCACATCGACCACAACCATCCACTAATTAACCATTGTACAACAATCCACCACGAAGACATTTTTCCGTTCAACAACCGTTTGATTAAGAAATTCAATCCAAACCAAACGACCATAGCCACTCCAAACGCGATAAGGTATCCAATCAAACTTTTCTGCCCTACAGAAAGAATCCCTTTAGAATTGGCACTAAAGACACTCAATAGCATGAATGTCGTAGAAACAGGCATTCTTAATCGGGTCAATAAAAGCAAAACTATTGGAGCTGCAAGTTGTAAGAACTTGAAATTTTCGGCTTCTGGAAACTTAAGATTACCCTCACTATCCTTTGAGAGAAGTCGTTCATGAGAAACATCCCCTCCGTAATAATACCAAGAGTAGAAAACAGTAACTACAAATATACCACCAATAAACAACCATAGAAGCCACCACTTTCGATCTGAGTTTGAAGCAATGAAGGTCCCAATACTTTGAATTGAATCATTGGCAATTGCAGAATATGCAGCCAAGCTAAAACCAACCCACATGGCTATTTGTGGGTATGGATAAGTGATTGCCGCTACAACCAGAAACAAAGCCAACAACCTAAAAAAAGTACGCTCTTGGATGAAAAAGAGCTCTAGTAATTTATAGCGCTTTTCTCCAATGATTTTTGATGCTATGCTTGACTTATCTTGACTCATTTTACTCAATTACACATCATAGTTTTGTGAAACACTTCCAGCTGGAGGACGTGGAATATTTCTACCTTTATTAAAATATCGATCTCGTATATAATAAAAAATACCAATTGCTAACAACGACGGAGATACCAAATGAATCACAATTGTCCAAAAAACATTCGTCAAGAAATCAAAATCACCTTCGAGCAAAATAAGGCTTAGGTAACCAAACACATTTAAAGCTGTAATTTCCGAAACTTGCCAGGTAAAAATGAATAGGGCCTGCACGACCAATGCAAAGAAAAAAGTACTTGTAAAATTTAAACTCTTAAACAAGAGTTGTAAAATGTAAAAAGCATAACACAGAACAAATACAACGAGCAAGTTAAAAAATAGTACATCCGAAGGCTGCTCCAATCTATACGACCACATATCCATTATATCTACTTCAGAATTCATTAAAGTCATAAACACCTTAAACAAAGCAGTTCCTGCAAAAGCACCAAATATTTGAGCTGGAATCTTATTGTAAATAATACGCCACTTTTTTTTCTGCAAAGCTCGAATGATGGAAATAAAAGGAATTATATGAATCCGGTAAGTGTGAAATGGAATGTAGACAGACACAAAATAAGCAGCTCCAATAAAAAATGCCAGTACCGTAAAGCTAAACTCGAATTCACTATCTAAGTAACGTGCGATAAACATAAAATACATTAGCGAGAAAAGGGTAGAACCGATAAATTCACCTATTATATGAATTGCTAATACTTTATATTTTTGAGATATTCTTTTCATATTTTCACAAACAACAACTCGGGACGCAGGTGAATCGAGAATTGTAAATTTTAGACACAATATTACTTCAATACTTTGTAATTGGAGTACTAAAACCGCCTTTATTTCACGAACAAAAGCGGGTGAAATGTAAAAAACTAAAAATTTAAAACAAGGGTTATACTCTGTTAACAATTTGATAATATTCAGAGAAATACTCAAGAAAATTGTTACACCCGATAACGGGTAATCTTAATAGATGCAGGAATTCTTTTCCGGGAAGGATCCTATTGCTTCTTTAGGAGTACAGACGCGATGTGCCCACCAAATCCAAAAGTATTGCTTAAGGCATATGAAGTTTTCAACCGCGTGGCTTTACCCAGACCAAAATTGAAGCTATTCTTGAAATCAGGCTCCACTTCTCGGGTATTGATTAGTGGCGGAGCTTCTTGGTGATAGAGGCTAAGCACCGCAATGATTGCCTCAATAGCTCCAGCAGCTCCTAGCAAATGCCCTGTCATCGATTTCGTAGCTCCCAAGACCAAATCACTTCTCTCACCAAAAAGAGCACTCACAGCTTTCAACTCACTCAAATCGCCTTGAGGTGTAGAAGTGGCGTGCATGTTAATGTATCCAACCTCATCAGGCAGAATATCGGCCTCTTCTAATGCTAACTTCATTCCTAAAACGGCACCAGCTCCTTCTGGGTGAGTCCCTGTTAAATGGTAGGCATCTGCCGCCATTCCACCACCAACAACTTCTGTATAGATGTGAGCACCACGAGCAATAGCATGGTCGTATTCTTCCAATATAAGAGCCCCCGCTCCTTCTCCCATAACAAAGCCATCCCGGTTTACATCAAAAGGTTTAGAAGCTAAAGAAGGTTGTTCATTTTGGGTAGAAAGGGCCTTTGCAGAACCGAAACCTCCAATAGTTGATGGTCCAATAGGTGCCTCAGAACCACCAGTAATTATCATATCAGCTTTATTCCAACGGATGTAGTTGAAAGCATCAATGATTGCCGTGGTAGAAGAAGCACAAGCAGAAACAGGACAATAATTCACTCCACGTAATCCATATTTGATAGAGATAATACCTGCTGCAATATCGACTAAGATGCGCGGCATAAAATAAGGATTAAAACGTGGAGTTCCATCACCTTCACAAAACTCCATCATTTGTTCCTCAAACGTATTAACCCCGCCGTTTCCTGAACCCCAAATCACCCCAATTCGGTCTTTGTTCAATGCTTCAAAATCTATCTTCGCATTGTTAATCGCTTCTTCCACAGCAACTAAAGCATACTTCGTGAAGTCATCATACATCCGCACTTGCTTCCGATCGAAAAATGATGCGGCATCAAACTCCTTTAACTCACACGCAAATTTTGTTCTAAATAAAGTCGTATCAAATTTAGTGATTTCAACAGCACCACTTTTCCCTTCTAAACAAGCCTTCCAAAATGAAGTAAGATCATTACCAATAGGCGTCAAAGCCCCCATGCCTGTTACCACAACTCTTCTCATGCAGATTAATTTTTGTACAAAGGTATTTAAAAATGGTGCATTGTCGAATTGACTAATATCTATTCCCAATCTAGAAATTCTTCCAAATCTCTGCGATCCTTTTTGGTTGGTTTTCCCGTTCCGAAATTTCGGTAAATCTTTTGACTTTCCTGATAGATCTTAAACTTCTCAATCTCTTCGAGGGGTGTAATATTGAGTATAAATTCCTCGACTAACTTAGCTCCAACCCGTTTATCCAAAAGAGACAAGATTTTAAATGAAAATTCAGCGTTGTGTTTGGTTAGTGAAATGACGTCTCCGACTTTCACCTCACGAGAGGGTTTAATAATGTCTTGATTAATTTTAACCTTACCTTTTTTAATCAACTCTGTTGCAACCGACCTTGTTTTAGCCAAACGCACACACCACATGAATTTATCAACTCTCACACTCATTACTGGAGCTCTTTTCTTTTAGTTACGGGTAATTTGCTCACCACTTGATCATAGGAATGATTAACTAAATGCAAGATAGTAGAGTCGTCTAAGTCTTCGAAGAAAAGAACCGTATTCCAATGCTTCTTGTTCATATGAAAACCGGGACGAACACCTGTATATTTCTCACGTAACTCTTCAGCATAAGCAGGAAAGCACTTCAAATTTGCTCTGTCCGCAGAATCGAGCGGAATTATAGCGAAAATCTTACCCACAATCTTGAAACATAAGTTTACCTCATCAAAGGGAAAGTCTTCAGTTGTGTGTGGCTTGGACAAACAAAACTCTCGAAAAAGCTCCACATCCATGATCAGACATTAAAGTGTATCCTGCTGACCTAACTTTTTAAGCATTCTACCATGTGTAGCAATAGCCCCTATAAATGTTTTCTCTGACTGATAGGGCAAATTGAACTCGGCAGCCGTCTCTTTCACAATTTTAGAAAGCTTTTTGTAATGTACATGGCAAATGTTTGGAAATAGATGATGTTCAATCTGAAAATTTAGTCCCCCAACATACCAGGAGAACCAACCGCTTTCAGGTGCGAAATTCGCAGTATTAATTAATTGACTTACTGCCCAATCCGCTTTAATATTACCAGACTCGTCAGGTAAGGGGTAATTAGATGAAGGAACAACATGAGCTGGCTGAAAAATCAATCCTAAAATCAACCCAGCTATGTAGTGCATCGTAAGAAATCCAAGAACTGTTAACCACCACGGGGCAGTACTAAAAATTAGCGGAAGGACTAAAATGATACTGTAATATAAAATTTTTGTCAAAATGATATTGACCAACATTTTTCTATACGTCGTATTCTGCGTTTCCAACAAACCTAGTTTCGCATATCTGCGGGCTTGCTTAAAGTCCTTTGAGGTAATCCACAAAATGGTCATTAATCCGTACAAAAACCAAGCGTAAATGTGTTGGTATTTATGAAATGACAAACGCTCCTCATGCGGACTAAATCGCATAACTTTTCCGGGATCAATATCTTCATCCATACCCGTCACATTGGTGTATGTATGGTGCAACACATTGTGCTGAATCTTCCACATAGTATCGCTACCACCTGCCAAATATAGTACCCATCCTACTAACTTGTTTACATTCTTATTTTTTGAGTACGCACCATGATTTCCATCATGCATAATTGACAATCCAACTCCAGCTAAACCAAAGCCCATAATTACCCACATTAAGAAAATTAACCAACTATTTTGGAAAAGGGTTAATAAGAGAACAAAAGGAACTAGGTACAGAGCAAGCATAAACGCAGTCTTTATGACCATGTTAGTATTTGCATATTTCGAAATGTTGTTTTCTTTAAAGTAAGCGCGCACTCGCTTCTGTAGCGTACGATAAAATTCGACATTGTGATTCTGGTCGAATTTAACTGAGATATTCTGCATAAATTTTTATTTCTATGTTCCAAAACACATCAGAACATAATCAAAGATATACATTCATTTTCAAAAATAGCTAGTTTGACTCCGATTATTTACAAACTATGAATTTAGTATTACAACAAATTTGAATAAATAGAATAGTTCTAACCTGTTATTCTACACAGAGTGGGTGGTCCATTTTTCAGCCAATTTCACCATCGTTTGAACTGCCTTTTCCATATCTTGAACACTGCAGTATTCATGCTTCGAGTGAATTGCCATTTCCCCAGTAAAAATATTCGGACAAGGAAGACCCATGAAAGATAATCGTGAGCCATCTGTTCCCCCTCTTATAATTACAGGACGAGGCGTAACATCCACTTCAGTCATTGCTGCAATCGCATATTCCGTTACAAAAGGTACTTCACGCAATACCTCCTTCATGTTACGATATTGTTGACTCACTTGGAACTCTAAAAATGCACCGGAATATTTTTGGACAACCTCTTCTGCGATCAACTTCAATTTATCTTCATATAGAGCAAGCTGCGAAGTTTCGTGGTCACGAATAATAAAGTCAATCTCAGCACGCTCAGCAATCCCCTTGAATGAAATCGGATGCACAAAACCTTCCCTACCAGCAGTTGTCTCAGGAGACCAAGCATCTTTAGGTAAAGCGTATAATAATTCACCAGCGATTTTAAGTGCATTAACTAGTTTCCCCTTGGCATAACCAGGATGCGCACTTACACCGTGGATCACAACCTTTACTGCATCGGCCGAAAAACTCTCATCTTCAATCGACCCTAAAACACCTCCATCCAGCGTATATCCGAAATCTGCGTTGAGCTTTTTCATATCTAAATGGTCTACACCTCTTCCAATCTCTTCGTCAGGTGTAAAAAGTATTCGAATATCGCCATGAGGAACATCTGGATGAGTTTGCATGTATTCAGCAAAATCCATAATACAGGCGATACCCGCTTTATCATCTGCGCCCAACAAGGTCAATCCACTCGCTGTAATAATATCATCACCAATTTTTTCTTTCAAATAAGGATGCCTCTCTGTTGTGATAATTTGAGTAGGGTCGTCTGGTAGGGTGATGGGATTGCCATCATAATTTCGATGTAAGATTGGCTTTACATCAGTTCCACTGCAATCCGGAGCCGTATCCATGTGCGCACAAAAACAAACCGTTGGCACCCCAGCTACATTCCCTTGCAGCGTTCCAAATACATAGCCCAATTCATCCATCTCAGCATCCTCAACACCAAGCTCGACTAATTCGTTCACAAGCAATCTCCCCAGGTCCTTTTGCTTTTCTGAAGAAGGGAAGGAAGTAGAATCAGGGTCGGCAGTTGTATCAATTTGAACATAACGCATGAGTCGATCTGCCACTGAATGTTTATAGATATGCATTTTGATTATTTTTTTGCTTAAAAGTAAGTATAAATTACAAAAAAAGTCGCTTTAGATAACTAAAGCGACTTCTTATAGAGTATAGAGTATACGTTTATTAAAATGGTAAATCATCATCACCTTCTTCCACTAACGTCTCCACTGAATCAGCCGATGACGGAGTAATATCTGAAGGAGTAGGTGCTGCGCCACCAGTTACTTTTTCAATTTTCCAAACATCTAACGAATTGAAGTACTTCACCTCACCGGATGGACTAGTCCATTCACGGCCACGTAAATTGAACGACACATTGATGGTATCATTTACATTTACTGGATCCAATTGATCCGTGCGCTCTTGCGTTAATTGAAACAAAATATCTTGTGGATACATACCCGAGGCATCTGTAACAACAAACTCTCTCTTTTTAAATTTCTCAGATACTTGTTGTGTATCATTTTTTACTTTTAGAATTCCGTTAAGTGTAAACATAATCTCTGTTAAAATTTATTGGTTATTAAATGCGAGGAGGGTTTTCCATGCCTCTTCTAGTTTATCATTTTTAAGCAGTTCCTGAGCAAGTTTATGAAGTTCTAACTCCAGTTTTGCAGCGTCATCTTCTAAAGATACGAAAAGATCCGATAATTCGATCAATTTATACTCATTGACATCTGTTTCGTTAGGAATTTCTTCAATCCCTCCGAGTTTTCCTAAATCATTTCCCGTAAGGATTACGCTATTTTTTATGTCCTCTGGAATTGCGTCATATCCCACTCCAATCGACGTAATAGGTTTGGCTATTTCAAACATAGAATTTTTATCCGCACGACAGTACCAATTACCACCCATTCGTGCGACTAAGTCAATCTTTTCCTGGTCAATCATCTGTTCACTATCCAACACAGCCTCTTGAATATGGATGCGCTTCACCTCACAAATAATTAGATTTCCCGCTCCACCTTCTGTGCCTAGCTCAATAATTTCATTCACCGCACATTCGAATTGAACGGGAGATTCTTTTAACCGGAAAGGACGAACTACATCCGAAGGAATAGGTGTTAATCCACTTTTCACGAACTCGTCAACACCTTTTTCAAAAGGACTCGATGCCAAAGACATCTGTTCAACAATGGAGTAATTTACAATATTTATGACACATTCCTTAACCACCTTAACATTCTCAAATGTATCCTTCGTGGTATTCGAACGACCACTTCGTGCTGGCGAAAAAATTAAAATTGGAGGGTTAGCACT
>JALQTG010000202.1 GCA_023264075.1 Crocinitomicaceae bacterium | reverse complement strand
GGTGCTACAGGAATGATTGGAGACCCATCCGGTAAATCTTCGGAGAGAAACTTGCTCGATGAAGCCACGTTACAACATAATCAAGATTGCATTAAACATCAGTTGTCCAAGTTTCTAGACTTTGAAACCAATGCCGCCAATGCCGCTGTTTTGGTGAACAACTATGACTGGATGAAAGAATTTTCTTTTTTAGGCTTTATTCGCGATGTAGGGAAGCACATCACTGTCAATTACATGATGGCGAAAGATTCAGTAAAAAAACGAATAGCTGGTGAAGAAAGTGAAGGTATGTCCTATACGGAATTCTCTTACCAACTCGTTCAGGGGTATGATTTTTTGCATCTTTTCAAACAACATGATTGCACACTCCAAATGGGGGGTTCAGATCAATGGGGTAACATCACCACTGGAACAGAATTAATTCGCAGAATTGTTGGAGGGAAGGCTTACGCGCTAACTTGTCCGTTAATCACCAAAGCGGACGGAACTAAGTTTGGAAAATCAGAAGGTGGAAATGTATGGTTAGATCCAGAAAAAACATCTCCGTATAAATTTTACCAATACTGGTTGAACACTTCGGACGAAGACGCAGAGAAATATATAAAAATCTTTACTTTTATCTCACAAGAAGAAATTGAACGGCTGATTGCTGAGCATCAAAGCGAGCCACATATGCGATACCTTCAAAAGCGATTGGCGGAGGAATTAACGGTGATGGTACATTCACAGGAAGAACTTGATAATGCCATAACAGCATCGGCAATACTTTTTGGAAAGTCCACTAGTGAGGACTTAAAAAAATTAAATGAACGACAGTTCATGGAAATATTTGATGGGGTTCAGCAAGCTATTATTTCAAGAACAGATATTGATTCAGGACTTGGGATCATCGATGCGCTTGCCGGAAAAACAAATTTCCTTTCCTCTAATGGTGAAGCTCGAAGAGATCTTCAAAGCAATGCCATTAGTGTGAATAAAGAAAAAGTTGGAGAAGATTATACCCTGGCCCATTCGGATTTAATCAACGATAAATTTATCCTACTTGGAAAAGGGAAAAAAACCAACTTTATCATCGTTGTTGAATAACTAAATGGGAGCAATCCAAGTAACACAAACCTAACTGCGCTTATAGTTTCTCACTTTATAAGTGGTATTTATAGTAATTTACCATTATAGTATAAACTAGACCAACTGATATTTTCGCATGAACATTGATTAATTTCATCAAATCTACTTAGAGACTTGATTTCAATTTTTCGATAGTTCGTTTATTTTTATTGACGTTGGTAGAGATTATAAATCATTCCGTCACTTAGACCAATTTTCGGAACAAAATATTCTGAGCAGTTTAAACAGTCGGCAATATACAAGTATATTTCACATGCAGGCACAATAACGTCTGCACGGTCTTCTTTCAGGCCAAATTTAGTTATACGCTCCTTTAGAGAAAGATGATGCATAGTGCTATACATTTCCTTCAGCTCTTGTATTGTTATTGGATGGATGAGTTGTTTACCCAACAGTTTGTGCAGTTTATTGATATTACCTCCGGTAGCGAAAACTTTATGTGGAGCATCTAAGTCTACATTCGCAGAAAGCCATTTTCCAATTTCCTTCCACAGGTTTTTCTCCACTTTATTTTTTAACATACGAATGGTACCGACTTGAAATGATTTACCGGCAATCTTATTCCCTTTTTCAAAAACGCTTACCTCCGTACTCCCTCCGCCGACATCAACCACCACAAATGGCAAAGTTTTGTCGAATGCCATCAATAAAAACGTAGAAAAAATGAGTTGTGCTTCTTCCTCTCCATCAATGATTTCGATATCTACCCCAGTTTCTTTACGAATACGTTTTTGTACCTTTTTAGCATTGGTCGCCTCACGCATTGCTGAAGTGGCACAGGCACGCAATTCTTTCACGCCATAGACTTCAGAGATTAACCGAAATGCTTCCATCGTTTTCACGAAATCATTCACCTTCCCTTCAGAAATGAAGCCGTCGGTAAAAACTTCAAAACCTAAGCGCAGTGGAACTCGATTATAAGAAATCTTCTTAACATAAGCACTCCCGTTTTCCTCCACGACTTCTCCAATAAGCAGTCGAGCAGCATTTGTTCCTATATCTATTGCTCCAAAAATCATTTTCTCAACGGCAATATTACTAAAAAGAAACAGTTGTGAAGGACACGTATTTGTATTCGTGAATAAGTTCCTTCAATTGTTAAAAGAAAGCTGCCGAACCATTTCCACACCTATTAAACAATGCGTAAAAAATTATGACAAATACTCAGAAATTAGCATCTTTGTTCCTTATAAAAAGGATCATGGCAAGTTTTAAATCGTATAAAGACATTATCACAGAAATCAAGCAACTCAGTGAGGGAATTGATTCAGGAAACCTCAATCAAGAGGACTTAGCGCGTTTTGTAGATTTATCTCAAAAATTATACGAACGGGCGGTAATTCTCAATTACAAAGCGATTGAAGCTGAGGTCTTCAAAATGCAAGCAATTGAAAAAGAAGAGCCCGTTGAAGAGCTTCTATCGAGTCCAGGAGTTATTCCAGAAACTCCTTCCAAACCGGAAGTGGAACCAACAATACTTTTTGACTTTTCCTCTGAGCCGGAAGAAGAAATAGCTGCTGCAGTGACAGAAGAAACCCCAGCGCTTGATGAAGAAGTCGCGATAGAAAATGCTTCCGCTACAGAAAAAGAAGAACCTTCCACCATAGCTGTTACGATTTCTAACGAAGATGTAAATGTATTTTACAAGAAGTTCACAAAATCACATCAAGATTCACTCAACGATCAATTTTCAAATTCCCGGATTGAACACCTTCAAAGTGCCTTTGGGTTGAATGACAAAATGCGTATAATTTCGGAATTATTTGATGGTGACAACACTGCTTTTTCAGCTATTATTGCTGAATTGGACGAATTATCCGCTGGAGAATTAGCTCGAAAAAGACTGAGTGAGGTGGCTGTTTCACGCAAATGGAATCCAGAAGATGAATTGGTAGAAGAATTCATTAAAACCATCAATAGAAAATTTGACTAGAACGATTTTTACACTTGCCCTCTTAGGCGTTAGTAATGTATTTGGACAAGTAGAAGAAGCTCGAAGAATTACAGAAACATTATGTGCCCCCTCTTTTTTTGGGAGAGGTTATGTTAACAATGGCATGGGAGCTGCAGCCCAATTTTTGAAAGAAGAATTTCAACACGTTGGACTCGCACCACTTTCAGATGAATTTGGTTATTTTCAATCCTATTGCTATGATGTCAACAGTTTTCCTGGAGAAATGAGCATAGTACATGGTGATCGAACCCTGCTCCCAGGTATCCACTTTTTACCGGATGCCTCTTCGCCCAGTCTATCGCTCACAGCCAATTATGCGTTGATTGATTCAACAATTTTGATGGATGAAGAGTTACTCAAAGACGCTGTAGAGAGTGTGTATTTAGGGGTGAAAAATTCATTTTTGTTAGACGGAAAAGGATTCGACGAAAAGGAACATGAAGAATTAATTCGGTATGCATTTATCTTCACATCTACCGCTCCTACATTTGTAACAACCGACCAAAAATTCACGTGGTCAGTTGGGCGTAACCAATTGAAAAATCCGTTGATATTAATTCAAGACTCTATTTTCAAACAGGGCATTCCGCTTGAGGTAAATATCGAAGCGCAATTCATTGAAAAGTTCGAAGCAAACAATGTTATTGGTTATCTACCTAGTAGAAAAAAATGCGCTAAAACCATAGTTTTTTGCGCGCATTACGATCATTTGGGTGGATTGGGGAAAAACACCTACATTCCTGGGGCAAATGACAACGCGAGTGGAACAGCCATGCTTATAACTCTTGCCGATTACTTCAAAAAAAATCCGTCAGACTACAATATGCTGTTCATTGCGTTTTCAGGGGAGGAAGCAGGGCTTTTAGGTTCTGATTACTTCGTGACCAATACCCCGATTAAATTAAAGAAAATTCGTTTTGTGCTGAATTTAGATATTATGGGGAGCGGCGAAGAAGGTATAACTGTTGTCAATGCCACGGAATACCCGAAAGAATTTGAATTGTTAAATGCTATTAATCAAGAACAAAGCTTACTAGCAAACGTCAAATCAAGAGGTGAGACATCCAATTCTGACCATTATTTCTTTCATCAAAATGATGTTCCTTCTTTCTTTATTTACACCATGGGGGCCAATAAAAACTATCACGATGTGTTTGATACGTATGACGCATTGTCGTTTGAAGCCTACAACAATGTCATGAAATTATTGCAGGTATTTATCGAACGACTATAACTAGTATAACCGAAAAATCTGTAAAATTTCTTTCCTACGTCTCTTTAACATATTTTTTGATATGAAAGCACAATATTGTGGACGTGGTACAGTTATTGAATAATAGTTAGTAGTTAGGTTTCATAAGTAGTAGTGTAGTAAGAGGAGAGGACGCCCGTTCTTTCCTCTTACTTATTTAAGGACTTTGGAGATTTGGAGTTGGTGTGAAGTTGTGTCACAGAGTTAAACAAAGTTTTAAGAATACGCTTAACAGAAATTATCTTAGTGCTCTTTGAGACTTCTTTGTGAAACTTTGTGCTATTCGAATAAAACGTTCCAGAGCCCTAAATTTTTCAGAATAGAAACAAAAAAACCACAAATCTTTTCAGAAATGTGGTTCACAATCACAAAAAATGCGATTAATTTTCTTCTTCGTCAAATACTTTTTTAGGACGTAATTGCTCGAAAGCACCTAACGTAATCCAGAATGGAACCGCAAATCCTAACAGGAAAACCAATAACCAAAATGCCATTCCGCCCAATAAAAGAAAAAGAACTATTCCGAATATACTCATCTTATTATATTTTTGTCTCGTTTATCTTGATGATGGTAAAAATAATAATTAAATCATAAAAACAAACAAATATGGATTACAGAATTGAAAAAGATACCATGGGAGAGGTTAAAGTTCCTGCGGATAAATACTGGGGGGCACAAACGGAACGTTCTCGCAACAACTTTAAAATTGGTCCAGCGGGCTCTATGCCATTAGAAGTAGTCTACGGTTTTGCTTACCTTAAAAAGGCTGCAGCACATGCAAACTGTGAGCTCGGTGCATTAGAAGCTGGAAAACGTGATTTAATTTCTCAAGTCTGTGATGAGATTTTAGCAGGAAAACATGATGATCAGTTTCCTTTAGTAATTTGGCAAACGGGTTCTGGAACGCAATCCAACATGAACTGTAACGAGGTCATTGCGAATAGAGCACACGTTATAGCTGGTAAAAAATTAGGTGAAGGAGATAAAACACTGCAACCAAACGATGACGTAAACAAATCGCAATCCTCAAATGATACGTTCCCTACCGGAATGCATATTGCGTGTTATAAAATGATTATAGAAACAACAATTCCCGGAGTTGAGCAATTACGCGACGTATTACAACAAAAATCAGAAGCGTTTAAAGATGTAGTAAAAATCGGTCGTACCCACTTGATGGATGCTACACCGTTAACGCTTGGACAAGAGTTTTCTGGGTACGTTTCTCAATTAAATCATGGATTAAAAGCGTTACATAATACGTTGGCACACCTGTCTGAGTTAGCGTTAGGAGGAACAGCTGTAGGAACTGGAATTAATACGCCAAAAGGATATGATGTCTTGGTAGCAAAAAAGATTGCAGAATTTACAGGACTTCCATTCATTACCGCAGAAAATAAATTCGAGGCATTAGCGGCACATGACGCGTTGGTAGAGACTCATGGGGCATTAAAACAATTGGCTGTTTCACTCAATAAGATTGCTAATGACATCCGTATGATGGCCTCCGGTCCACGTTCTGGAATTGGAGAGCTGATTATACCAGCAAACGAACCAGGGTCTTCGATCATGCCAGGGAAAGTAAACCCAACACAAAGCGAAGCCATGACAATGGTTTGTGCTCAAGTAATTGGAAATGATGTAGCTATTGCAGTTGGAGGCACACAAGGTCATTACGAATTGAATGTATTTAAGCCAATGATGGCTGCGAACGTATTGCAATCTGCTCGTTTGATTGGAGATGCATGTGTTTCTTTTGCAGAAAACTGTGCTGAAGGCATCGAACCGAACTATAAACGAATTGAAGAATTAGTGAATAATTCGTTGATGTTAGTTACCGCTTTAAATCCAAAAATTGGATACTATAAAGCTGCCGAAATCGCCAACAATGCTCACGAGAAAGGGATTACATTGAAAGCATCTGCTCTTGCTTTAGGTTATCTGAATGAACAAGAATACGATGAATGGGTTGTTCCTTCCAAGATGATTGGGGAGTTGAATTAATAATTTCTACTATGCCAATTCAACAATTTGTTCATACAGCAGTTGTTGAGTTGGCGTATTATTAATTTCGCTTTCCTTTCAACCATTCATGAATCCCCACAACGGGGAAAAGCATAAAGAAATTATAAAAAATATCTTCCACGGGAATCGTTACGATCCGGGGTCCCATGATGTGATTTTCATTATACCACACGACGGGTTCGGGAGTTACGGCACCTGTTAATACACCATTCACAATAAGAAAGGGTATCATCGTAATGATGAATGAAATCACGAAATACGGGTACCACTTAGGTGTCCAACCGAAGTAGATAATCCAGTTGAGTAATCCAGCGCCTAACAATGCGTAAAAGGTGTACCAGTTTTGGCTAAAAATGAGGGCTAATGAAATGGCAATAAGTGTGAAGACGAACGAAAATCCATAAGCCAATTGAGCAGGACGAAACTTTGGAAAATAGGCCTTCATAACCTCATAAATAAACACACACGCATAAGGAACCGTAAAGAAAAACAAGCATTCTTCTATCGGCAAATTCACGATGGTTATCGCTGACAAATAATCAGGATTAAACCCCCATATTCCATGTTCTGTGAAATAGATGTCCCAAGAAATAAAGCCCGCTCCTACAACTAAAATAGCAGGAAAAAGGGTCTTCCAATGGGTATAAAAATGTACTTTCTTATCAAAGCTGAGTAAAAAGGGCCCTGCAAAACTGAGTACGTTTAACCAGAGGTAGAGACTCATGATTTTGCTTGTTTCAATTGAAAGGATTTACGGGCTTCTCGGTAGTATTTGAAAGGAACGATGAGCATTCCAAAACATTCTCCGTGTTCTTTTCCGCGGTGTTTGTGGTGTACCTTATGCGCTTTACGAATCGCCATAAAATAAGGACGTTCAATGTCGCGCAACCATTTAAAGCGCCGGTGAATATACACATCGTGAAACAGGAAATAAGCAAAACCATAGGTAGCAATTCCATACCCAATCCATACGGATAAATAGGCCTCATTCATCATTCCCAACATGATACACAACCATGATGGAATGGCATAAATTAAAAAGAATACATCGTTGCGTTCAAAAAAACCGGGTTCTTCCACGTGGTGATCTTTATGAAACCGCCACATAAAACCGTGCATTACATACTTATGCATCGCCCATGCACTAAATTCCATTAATACAAATGTGATTACTAATACAAAAGGTCCCCACCAATACATGCTATACAATATTTAAAATCAAAAAAAACATGAACTGTATACAATACAACGCAGTCGCAACTTTGTTTTTCTCGGCTAAATTTAATCCAAAATAAACGAATTGCAAAAGAAGAGCAACACCAAACCAGCAGACAAAATTGAATAGTGGAATCACATCTCCTTCCCAAGTCCAATAATCACTTACAACTGCTACTGGTTCAATTAATACGTCCAGCAATAACATAAACAATGAAGCAACGACGGCCTGAAGGTACTTATTCATTTGAAAGCGTTGAGCAACGGAAGCGCTTATGATGACCAACATTCCCCAATTTATTCCAATAATTATTGGAACATCATATAATTTAACCCCTAAACTCTCGCCATATGCATAATCTCCGAATAAATAACCCGTGTGAACCCCAATCAATTCGACGCCAACTCCAACCATAAATGCGAAAAAGATAAACACATATAACCGGAGGGAATGTAGATTTCTACCCATCAATAAGAGTGTAAAAGAAAGTGCTAAATTGAAAAAACTCAACGAAAGAAAATTGGAACGGTATTCTTCGATAGAAAGACCAACTACTCCAACGGTATAAAAAATAATAAGCAGCCCAATTAAAAGGACTTGTTTGTACCGAACAAATTGCTCGCTTAACGCAGCTGCTTGTATCATGCTAACACTTTTTCAAAAGAACAACTCAAAGAGGTTATTGTTGCGTTTTCCAGGCATTATATCCGCCTTTCATATTCAGTACGTAGGTGAATCCCAACGCATCCATTTGAGTTAATGCTTGACCACTTCTACCTCCTACTGCGCAGTAAACAACTACTTTCTTACGCTTATCCACGGCAGCAAGTTTCTTTTGAAAGTCGGCATCGTAAAAATTCAGGTTAATAGCGCCTTTGAGGTGTCCCGCATTGTATTCTTCGGGAGTACGCACATCTAAAATGACAAACTCGTGTTTTTTCAATTCTTCCTTAACAGCAGCAACGCTAACTGTTTTAAGTACTTTTGGCGGTGTTTTTTGACCGAGAAAAGAGAATGAGATGGCAACTGCAATAAATAAAACTGCGTATTTCATATTGTTTTGGTTTTGAACAAATTTACAAGTAATCGAGCAAAAACTGTGCAAAAACTGGTCGTTCTTTATTTTCCACCAGTGGTTTTATCTGAAATAACATGGATCAACTCCTTTAACTGCCGAGCAGTAGCTTCTCGAGTGTAGGACGCGTGTTCTGTTCGTATCTCTTTTTTGCCAGTTCGCGTTGAATAGCATTGTGCACAAAACTCCGCAAATCGCTCCACTTCACCTTCCTCTAAGACAAGATTTCCTGGAAACTCATTCAAAATTTTTGCAGCATCGCTATCCTGCTCGCCAACCAAAAGGATGGGGTTTCCAGTAGCAATATACTCCATGAGCTTGCCGGTAATAATTCCTTTGGAATAGCTGGAAACAGGAATGGATATCAATAGAAGGTCAGCTCCCTTAATCATCGCAATGGCCGCTTCATGGTCCACCACTCCTTCATAGACCACTGTGCAATTCGGTATTGCCTCTAATTGTTCTAAAATAGCAGTATCAATTCTTCCTGCTAAACGCAGTGAGAGTCTTTGCCCGTCTGTTAAGCGTTGGGCAACTGCAGAAATCCCGTCTACAAACAACTGGTAAGCATGATGACGACCCAGATAACCCACATAGGTTATAGTAAAGTCAGAGTAGGTATTCGCGGGAATACGTTGAAACAATTCATGATCATATCCATTGATAATCGTAGATACTTTCTTTGGATCAGTTGTTTTGGCCTGAACAAGTTCCGCTGTGTAGGCAGAAACACACAAGACGGCATCAGCGGCTTGGATGACCCCCTTCTCCATTTTCTCATCCTTTCTGATTGCCCAATTGGTTCGATACAAATCTTTATTGTAGAACACTTCCGTCCATGGATCTCTGAAATCTGCTATCCACGGCAGCCCTGTATGTTTTTTTAACGCTTGTGCAATTAAATGCGTCGAATGTGGAGGCCCGGTACTAATAATTAGGTCAATGGCTCCCTTATTAATTAGGTCAAGTGCAGCTGAATATGCGTACCTCTTCCAATATTTGCGGGCATCGGGTAACACAATATTTCCGCGCACAAAAGCAGACATCTTCTGAAACAGTGATTTACCTTTTGTATCAACCGCTCCATATGGAACGCCAGTTTGTTTGTTACCAGTAGTCATTTTAGAATACAGCTGCAGTGGCTCAAATGACTTCGTACGAATGACTTCAATTCCTTCGACTTCTTTCTCTAAGCTATCATCCAAAGATGGATAAGTGGCATATGCTGGGTCAACAGTTAAAATAACCTGTTCTACTCCCAAACGCTTCAAGTACTTTGAAAAATATACCCAGCGCTGCACACCAGAACCACCGCTCGGGGGCCAATAATAGGTAATAATCAAGACCCTTTTTTGCGCCATCTTAAAGTTTGCTTTTCACCCATTCGATTGCGTCTTGAAGTCCGTCGGGGTTTTTCCCACCCGCCGTAGCGAAAAATGGTTGACCACCACCTCCTCCTTGAATCAGCTTGGACGCCTCACGAATAAGGCTTCCAGCATGAATACCTTTCGCCTTCGCTAGCTCTTCGTTTACAATGATACTGAGCGTGCATTTGCCATCCGCTTTTCCACCAATGACAGCTACCAAATTATCCGTTTCGCCTTTCAATTGAAACAACACATCTTTGATACCACCTCCATCTAATTCAACGATTTCACCTAAGAAATTCATCCCGTTTAATGCGGTGATTTTTGATTTCAATGCTTGCTTTACACCTTGTGCCTTTAATTTCTCAAAAGCTTCAATTTCTTTTGTTAAGGAAGCATTCTTTTCTTGTAAATCACGAATTGCTTTTGGTAAATCTTTCGGATTTTTAAGTAATCCTTTTACCTCATCTAATAGATTCAATTGTGCCGTGAGATAGTTATCTGCGGTCAGATTAGAAATCGCTTCAATACGTCTCACTCCTGCAGCCACAGCGGCCTCTGATGTAATTTTAAAAAGTCCAATTTCACCTGTGCTTCCAACATGTGTCCCTCCGCACAATTCTACCGAATTCCCGAATTTAATAACCCGGACAACATCGCCATATTTTTCTCCAAATAACGCCATCGCTCCCATTTCTTGTGCCTTCATCATTGGTACCGCACGGTGCTCTTCTAATGGAGTATCCTTTCGAATCGCAGCAGCCACCAATTGTTCCACACGTTGCAATTCCTCGTCAGTTACTTTCGAGAAATGGGAAAAATCAAAACGTAAATAAGTATCATTCACTAATGACCCTTTTTGTTCGACGTGCGTTCCAAGCACCTCTCGTAGCGCATGATGCAACAAATGTGTAGCGGAATGATTGTATGTCGTTAAGGCTCTTTTCTCAGTATTAACCTTAGCTCGAAAATTAGCGTTCAAATTATTAGGCAGCCCTTTTGCAAGGTGAACAATTAGATTATTTTCTTTCTTCGTATCGAAAATTATAACTTCCTCCTCGTCCGAAACTATTTTTCCAGTGTCTCCAACTTGACCCCCACCCTCTGGATAAAAGGGGGTGTAATTAAATACGAGCTGGAAAAACTCCTTATTATTTTGATGGACTTTTCGATACTTGACAATGTGCACCGTCGCCTCTGTTTCGTCATACCCTATGAATTCCTCCTTGTCATCATCCTGAAGAATTACCCAATCCTCTGTAGAAAGAGAAGTCGCTGCACGTGATCGTTCTTTTTGTTGGTTGAGTGCTGTATTAAAACCGGACTCATCTACATCCATGCCTTCCTCCCGCGCAATGAGCGCCGTAAGGTCAAATGGAAAGCCATATGTGTCATACAGCTCAAAAATATCCTCCCCCTTCAACAATTTCTGGTTATCCGCTTTTGCTGCCTCAATAATTCCATCGATCCGTTTAATTCCTTGTTCTAACGTTCTAAAAAAGCTCGCCTCTTCCTCGCGGACTACACTTTCAATCAACGTTCGTTGCTGCTTCAATTCTGGAAATGCACCTCCCATTTCTTCCACTAACACCTGACTCAAACCTGCTAAGAAAGGTTCTCTGAAATTAAGTACTTGGTAGCCATATCTCACGGCCCTTCTAAGAATCCTACGAATAACATAGCCCGCACCGTTATTAGAAGGAAGTTGCCCATCGGCAATGGAAAAAGCAATCGCACGAATGTGATCACAAATTACGCGCAGTGCAATATCAATCTTTTCCTCTTTTCCGTACTGAACTTCAGCAATCTTAGCAATGTACTGAATGAGCGCTTGAAACAAATCGGTATCATAATTGGATTGCTTCCCTTGAAGCACCATAGCTAATCGTTCTAAGCCCATTCCTGTATCCACATGCGTGTCTGGAAGCTTCTCCAAAGAACCATCGGATTTGCGATTGTACTGCATGAACACCAAGTTCCAGATTTCAATCACATGCGGGTGGTCTTGGTTGACCAATGTTTTTCCATCTATTTTCGCACGTTCAGCGTCACTGCGGATGTCAACATGAATTTCGGAACACGGCCCGCAAGGACCTACGTCCCCCATTTCCCAAAAATTATCCTTTTTATTTGCCAAAAGTATCCGCTCCGAAGCAATGTGCTTTTTCCAAATATCAATGGAAGCGTCATCCCGGGGAACACCATCCGACTCGTCTCCTTCAAAAACGGTTACGTATAAACGACTCACGTCTATTTTATAGACATCCGTTAAAATTTCCCATGCCCAATCAATTGCTTCTTGCTTAAAGTACTCACCAAACGACCAGTTGCCAAGCATTTCGAACATGGTATGGTGATACGTATCTACACCTACTTCCTCTAAGTCGTTGTGTTTTCCAGAAACACGTAAACACTTTTGGGAATTCGCAACACGCACATCAGTGGCTTTCGAATGGCCCAAGAAAAAATCCTTAAATTGATTCATCCCTGCATTGGTAAACATCAATGTAGGGTCATTTTTAACCACCATTGGCGCCGATGGAACTATTTTATGCCCTTTGCTTTCAAAAAAGCTAAAATATTGTGCGCGGATTTCTTCTATTGTCATGAGGTATATTGGTCTTTAAGCATTTTTGTAACCTGTTAAGCTATGTTAACAGACCTGCAAAGTTAGATTATTTACATAATTTTGCACAGATTTGAACCTAGAAATAAATGAGTAGAGGCAAATTTAGATATAATCCGAAAACACTTTCCTACGAGAAGTTGGAGCGGTCATGGGGTGAACGTATTCTTTTAGGGTTCATTTACATTGCCCCTACGGTCGTTTTGAGTATCATTTTTGGATTCATTATTGCCTACCGCATAGACTCCCCAAAGGAAAAGCGTCTCCGTGCCGAACTCGCTGAAGTAGAAACTGAATTGGTTGAGTGGCAAACGCGCATGGAACGCATCGATCGAATCACGGAAGACATCAAACGAAGGGACGAAGAATTGTACCGCTCAGCATTGGGCGCAAAAGAGTTCCCGAATGAATTACGCTTGATGGGGATGGGTGGTAGCGACAAATACAAACACCTTGAAGGGAAATCTAACGCAGAACTATTAATCACCACCGCTGAGCGATTGGACGAATTAGAAAGTAAACTTCATGCGCAAAGCATCAGCTTCAAAGAACTGGTAAAACTAACTAAAGAGCGGGAAACCCGCTTGGCTTCCTTGCCTGCTATTCAACCTGTACGAAACAGCGACTTAAAAAGAGTAGCCTCCGGGTACGGATGGCGAATAGACCCAGTATACAAAACACGAAAAATGCATTGGGGACTTGATTTTACAGCCGATGTAGGGACGGAAATTTACGCGACAGGAGACGGTGTGGTAGAGGAAGTGACCCAAAATGCTTGGGGCTATGGTAGAGAAATCGTTATTAATCATGGTTTTGGGTATAAAACAAGATATGCCCATTTGAGTAAATTCATGGTGAAAGAAGGTCAAAAAGTAACCCGAGGGGAAGTGATTGGTCTTGTAGGAAATAGTGGAAAATCAACCGGTCCTCACTTACATTACGAAGTGGAAAAGGACGGACAAAAAGTAAATCCTATTGGCTATTTTCACTCCGACCTTACTCCAGAACAATTTGAAGAAATTATTCGCATCAGTAAAAACGCGTTTAAATCACTCGATTAGTTTTTCCTTTTTACCTGTTCTACAACGGGTTAATTCATCCTTTCAACTACTTTCATAGAACGAAAATGTTCTCCAACATAGAGTGGGTAATAAATTTTTACTAATTTCATTCCCAAAACGGAGGGCATGGTAGACGAATCTACGTTAACAAAAGTATATTACACCATTGGCGAGGTCGCCAAAATGTACGGGGTAAATGCGTCACTCATCCGTTTTTGGTCCAATGAATTCAAACAAATCGACCCCAAAACCAAGAAAAATGGTACGCGACTTTATTCTCAAAAAGATATTGCCACACTAAACAAAATTTATCACTTGGTGAAAATTAAGGGACATACGCTTGAAGGAGCACGCAAAGCGTTAAGAGGGTATAAAATTCCTACTGAGGAAACAACAACAAACACTGTGCACAACTCCAATAATCAGCTGGTTGTGATTGAAAAATTAGAAGCAATCAAAGCACGTCTTAACGCCTTGAAAAACTAAATCCCTTCACTTATTTCTTAACAA
>JALQTG010000163.1 GCA_023264075.1 Crocinitomicaceae bacterium | reverse complement strand
ACGATAATGTTTCCAATGTCCTCTGGCGTTGTTCCTCGACTGTTGGACCGGATATTCATTTCTTGAATACCACCTGTTAAAAGTCCTGCAGTTACATCGTTGTTCTTTAGGCTAATGGCCATTGAGACTTCTTCCATCGAGATGCTATAGCGCAACAAGTCGTTTTCGCGTATGGTCACGGCCAATTCCGTTTCTGGAAATCCTTGTTTTATTATTTGAGTAATGACTTTGGTGTTGAGTAGGTCACGCTCCACTTTATTCGCCATTTTTGTCAAGTCTTGCTTGGAGACTTTATCTGGATTAACTGCTGTGATACCTACAAAGGCTACATTACTCGACATGCTACTTGTCTTCAACCGTGTAATGGTTGGTTTTTCAGCTCCTTGCGGAAAGCTATTGATGGAATTGACAGCATTTTCCACGTCGCTAAGCAGTTCGTCCATATCAGCATCTTGGTAAGCGCTGATGGTAAGCTGGGCAACATTTTCTTGGGAGGTTACGTCGATGTGCTCAATATCTTTCAGCCCTTTTACGGCTTGTTCAATTTTGATACTCACACCTTCTTCCATCTCTTCCGGAGCAGCTCCAGGATAAAAAACAGAGATAACAATGCGGTTCGGGTCAAGTTCGGGGAAAAATGAGCGGTTCAAATTGAACAAGGACCAAAGTCCAAACATAAGGACGACCGCAATGAACGCGTTGGTCCAAATGGGTCTTTCAATAAAAAACTGAATTACTTTTCTCATCCTTTTAATTATTTTGCAATACCCACATATTTAACTGAATCCCGAATGGTTGTAAGCGGTTCAAGGAGGATAAGCGCTCCATTTTGTAGCCCCGTAACATAAACAGAATCTACTTTCCGATTTAAAATGTTCACTGGTTTCGTAAGGATTAGGGAATCTTCTAGTACCTGTACCTTACCGTTGATCACGGCATTCTCGGGAAGAATCATGCTGTTTTCCATGGTCTCTATATCTAACAATAAGTTTAAGAACATGCCTTGATAAATAGATTCACCGCCAGATGCGTTAAGCGAAAAATAAGCGTCAATTGATTGTGTTTGTTGATTGATGACCTCGGATGTGCGCAGCAGTTTTCCTGTTCCAATGAGCTTGCCGTTTGGATCTGTGAGTTCAACGAATTCGGCGCGCTGAAAAAGTGGGAGTTGAGCAGTTGCAATTGGCGCTTTGACTTCGAAATCAGTTGTCTTTGCAATGGTTGCTAAGCGCATGCCGGGAGAAACCATTGACCCAGGCTCAGCGAAGCTACTTACGATGGTGCCATCAAAGGGAGCTAAATAAAAGTAATTGTCCAGTTGGTTTTCTGCCGCTTTGATGTTGTAGTATTCAGTAGGCAAGTTTCTACTCGCGATAAATAATTTTTCCTTATTGGTGGCAGATTTTGGAAATGGTGGCAGCTCTTGTAGAGGGTCTAACGTATATAGAAAACGTTCCCATTTGTCAAATTCGGAGGGGTAGTCAAGTTTGATGTCGGGCAGAATATTGGTAACAAGTGTCGTAAAAGCGCTTCTGCGAGCAATTATGGAATATAGCGCATCCACACGTTCTACTTTGAAAAGCACCTCATTCTTTTTAAAGCGCATTCCTGGTTTCCATGACTTCATATCACGCTCAACAAATCCTTGAACTTTCATAGTTACATCCATTTGGGAATTTGGTAATACCTGACCGTAGGAGGTGATTTTATTTTGATGGATTTTGTTGTTAACTTCTTGGACACCAACGAAATTAACGGATTCAGTAAGTGTTTTTTTGTCTTCTACTTCCGGCGTAGACATTATGGGGAAATAAATTAGTCCTAGCAGGACAATGATAACTCCTAGAATGATAAATTGACGTGTTTTCATGGATGTTATTACAATTAAATTGTTTCAATGTTCAAAGGTAGAAGTATTCATAGGAAATGTGTTAATAAAATACGCAAAAGGCAAGGGGAAAAGTTGAATGGTGAAAGATGAAAATAGAGGGTGTTAATAACTTCGTTGAAAAACATGCGCGGAACTACCTCGAAAGGCCTATCTATCCCTTTAATTTTGTAGAGGTTAATAAACGAAAGGACAGTATGCTTACAGCTATTTTTAAAAAGAAATTATCAGATGATCAATTATCTACAATTTTTGTGAACGGAGTTCTCGATGTCGTCGATAAAAGTTTTTCGGAAGTAGCTAGTTTGATAAAAGAAGACCCTGCTTTTGTTAGCCCACCAGATTTATCTAAAGCAAGCGATGGCCATTTTACAATGATCGTGATTGTCGCTAATTTGAATTTTTTGGGGGATAGCTTTGAAGCAGAGCAGTCGGTTCGGTTGGAGGAATTAATTATCACGAAGTTCTCTGAGATTTTCGAGATGGAAGAGGCTCAATTTAAAAACTATTTGACCGAATACCGCAACTTCATTTCACGCGTGAATCATCCTTCGAAAAATATGATTTATGGCATGTCGAAAGCCATTTTTCATAAGTACAAGTTAAACGAATACCAAGATGATTACTTCCGCAGTATGGATTGCCCAAATCCACTTTTCTTAAAGAGAATGGATGAAGTAGTTGTTAACTTCATTTGGAACTGGGAAGCGTTTTTTAAGCGCTACAAAATGGTAGGTTAATGCCTTCTGTTCAGGTTGATTAAGTATTCTATTTAATTAACCTGTGTTGACTTTAACACTGCTTTTTAAAGTAACAACTATTCCCGTTTTAATTCTCCTTTACGCCAAGACTCTACAAACTTACTCCATGCAGCGGGATTTAACAAGTTGTTCATTGGTGTTTGTCCCATGGTGTAAAGTCTTGTTTGTTGCTGTTGCGTCTCCCAATTGTAGGAAAGTCCTCCATCTGTTGGAATTCGAGCAGCGGCAAACGCTAAACTCTCTCCTGAAAGTTGACGCTGTGCTTTGCGCAAGGCGTCATCGTAGGGTTCCATTTCAACAAAGGCACGTGCGAAATCCTCCCGAGAGGGCCAAGGATATACCTCAACTTCCGGTAGCAATATCGTATCGGGTGTCATAATATGGATAATGGAATAGCGATTTTCACTAAGTGTATCAGGCACGATGTAAGAATTGGGTTTAAAACCAAACGCATTGAACAAAATGGTGTCTCCCGGTTTTGTTACGAAACTGAAGTATCCATAATAATCCGCCATAGTTCCTTTACGGGTAGTTTTATCGATAATCGACGCATAGGATACTAGGTCTAGGCTGTCCGCAGAAACTAACACACCAGATAGCTGAACTAGCCGATCGTCTTTCTGACTAATAGACGGAAGAGAAATAAGTATACTGATCATAAGAACAAGTAGAATGCGCATAGGGACTTTTTTACAAGTTTAGAGATTGTTTAGCTGGTTCATCACTTTTTTTGAAAACTTTAACAACCCATTAATTCGTTTTTATGATTTTATGTGTTTCAAATAGGGTTTCATCCTTTAAAATTACCAAGGAATAAATACCTTCTGCAATGGGTCGAAGTGAAAAAGATAATTCGTTCAGTCCAGCCTTTGTCTGCTGCTCGCACAAGATTTTCACCAGTCTTCCGTTATCATCGTACAAGGCAACGCGTATATAAGCGTCTACATCCAGGGTAAATTGAATGGCCATCAAATCGGAGGACGGATTAGGGAATACAGAAACGCCTTCTTCCAGAGATTTCGGAGGAACAACATAAGTGATCGAAGCGCTACATCCTCGATTATCTGTTACGGTAACCATAACGGTATCTGATGCGCAAAGGCCGCTAACATTGAAGTCAGTCGAATTTATTTCTGGATTATTAGAGCTCCAAGCAATCTCCAACGGTGCTTCACCACCGCTGATTTGCAGTTGAAGCTGGTTGTCACATAAAGAAGTTGATTCTTCCAGGGAAAGTGACAGTTGAAGTCGTGAAGAATCTGGATTGATGAGTTCTGCAAAATATCCGCTATTGCTTTTGTTTTGCATGGCAAAATATCCAAAGGAATATACCTTCCCTTTTTCGTTGTACTTGCGCTGAAGCCCAAAATAGTCTCCCCAACGTTCATAGCCGCCTGGTAATCGATCTACATAATTCAAGCCTTCGGAAATGGTTGTTACTGGAGAGTAGTTGCCATCATTGGAATAATGAAATGCGGCGGTCCCAGGAAAGTCTGTAAACGAAGAATAATCAAAGGCTATAATTGTTTCACTATCGCACGCTTCATTTCCAGATGAAGCTATGTTGGGGTAGGCGTAATCTCTAACTGAATCGCCAATAATTGTCCCGTAAACTATTGGGGTACCCTCTTCAATTCCTTCAATAATTCCATGATAGATTGCCGAAAAACCTGTTGTCGGATGCATCGTATTGCTTACAAATTGTATATGGTCTTCAAAACGGATAGCTCCTAAGACCCTTGCATCATTCGTTTGTAATCCAAGAGTAACATCACTTGTGTCAGTGTCTTGTTGTCGAGCATTCGGTGGAACACCGTAAGGAACATTTGTTTTTAAAGCATCAACAGTAAGGTTCCCATCCGTCAAACGCAAATAAAAAATCGTGTCATTTTCGACCGCAAAGTTGCGATTGGATAATAAAATTAAATCGTTCATTGTTCCATTTGCGCCTTGAACCGCGTGGAGATTTCGGATGAACCTGTTATCGTATGTGATGTTGCTGTATAATGTAGCGTTTAGTGATGGAGAGCCATTGTATCCAGCTGACTTGTCCATTTCCCAAACGATGGAGCCATCGAATCCTACTTGCCAAGATACACCAGGGATAATAAGATTGGCAGTAAAATAAATCTTTTCTTCGGTAACAGTAATCACTGGAAAATCCGTCCACCGGTTATTGTTCAGTGGGTTTCCTGGAAGATTGTAAACGTACCATTCGTCGTTCGGATTGGAAGTCGAACTGATGCAAATAATAACCTCCGATTTTTCAGGGGTATTATCTTTCAACAAGGCACAAATAAAGCGATCGGCTGTTGGGTCGTAATACAGTTTAGGATCGTAATAAGTGCTTGTAGTAACTCCGTTAGCCAGTGAGCGCAGGAAAACTTGGTAGTCCGGAAATACTGCTGTATCTCCATAAATGTCGTGTGCATATAGTGTTGAGTTCATGGCGACAAGTGCAATTCCATCATCCGATATAGCAAGTGTATTGTCGCTAGGTATGCCTCCGTAAATAGGCAATTCAACACCATTGGGTAGAAATCGAGTTGGCTGAAAAGTGTAACCTATTTGAGGGGGGTGGTTCGATTTTGGGAGTCTAATGGAGTGTTCCTTGCGTGACTGACCTCGGAAATGATCACGTGCCTTTTGCTTCTGTCCCATTAGAAACGATTGATAACTATTTCCATCTGGAGCAGGTTTCTCGAGGTATTTAATTTCTGCATGAAAATCTGATGGAACTGTCTTCGGATTAACTACAGCAGTTCGGCTCAGAATGAAAGGCGTTTTTACAACGTCCTGTGAAAAGACATCATCGGCCATCAATAGGCTGATTAATAAGAAGAGCAGGTGTGAATATCGGAAATGCATGCAGCTTTATTTTGACCTTAAAGGTACTATTTTGAAGTGATATGGGGGACTTTTGAGTAGAAGTATTTTCACGTGGTACACCTTGGCTTTTGTTTTATTATTGATTTTATTGTTAAATAAATAACAAATAGTTAAATAAATAATACAAGATACTATCTTTGTCGTTCTAATATAAATAGTATGAGTTATACACGTCCTTATTATCGGTTTGACCTTTATCTTCTTCAGGAGACATTAATTGCTGCACAATCTGCAGCTAGTCAGCATGCATTCCTATTAAAATATGCGATGAAAGCCAATCATGAAAGTAAGGTTTTGGCAAAGATAAAGGCTGCAGGCTTGGGGGTTGATTGTGTTTCGTAGGAGGAAATTGCACGTGCTTTAGCGTTGGGTTGGGCTCCCTCCGAGATCGTTTTCGCAGGTTCAGGAAAAACAATCCGCGAAATAGTGTTCGCCCTGCGCAACAATATTGGGGTCCTGCATTGTGAGTCCATGGAGGAATGGGAACTGGTAGAGTCATTTAAAGCAGAATTAGGTGTGTCCACATTAATTGCTCTGCCCATTAATCCAGACCTTCGCTTGGCAACACATGAGAAAATTAGTACGGGAGAAAAAAAGCATAAATTTGGTATGTCGTTTTCAGAAGCACTGCAGATTGTGCGTCACCATCCAATAAGAGAAAAAGCAATCGCTGAAAATTGCCAGATGCTCGCGTTGGATGCGTATACGGATAATTTTCCAGCGCATAAGTTCTTTATGAATGTAGGTTTTGTTCCAAGGGGATTTCACTTCATTCAAAAACTGAAATAATGCAGGGTATTACCTCTTCTCGAGAATATGATTATTTTTAGGTGAAATTAATAATTTAGGGACGAATGTGGAAATGGGGTGTTTATAGTATGATAGTTGTCTTGCTTAGTTCCTGTGGAGGAGAAGAGGGGCAGTCAACTCAACAGCCTGTCTCTAAGACTGCACACTTCAGTTATTCAGACTTTGTTACAAGAAGTTTTTCTGATCAACACACGCAGGTCACAATCTCTATTCCAGATTGTTTTGAAAAGAATGAGTATGGAGGTTATGGATTGAATAATCATTGGATGCTCAGCTGTTATGACAATTATTCTTTTCTGTCCATCGACTACTTCACCTTGGAGGAAATCGAGAACTATTTTCACTATTATTCCGATGAAGAAGGTGATATGGGAGATCCCCTTACTTATTTGTTAGACTATATGATTCATCAACGTGCCGGAAACCTAATTCAATCAGAAATTTCCCAACTTACCGAAGAGGTGAACGAACGAAAGGCCAACTTCTTATTCCAATCCGTTACTGGAAGGGAGACGGACTATCAGGATAATGTGTTTTTTCTTTTTGGAGCAGTTGAACTTGATGGGCAATATTTTATTGTGCAATCAATTTGCAGTACTGATAATATTAAATTTCATCTGAACGACTTCAAAAGAATGGCGTTATCGATAAAGCGCGTATAATGTTTCACGATCGATTACATGAACTTTCTAAAATTCTATCTTCCGCTTTGCCAGGGGAGGATAGTCATTTGGAAGTTTCACCGATGGGGAGAACTAAATCAAGTGAGGCGATCAAACATGCGCGAGATTTTAAAGAGAGCGCGGTTTCGTTAGTGCTTTTTGAAGAAGCAAGTATACTGAAAACGGTGCTGATTCAAAGGCCAGTTTATGAAGGCGCGCACAGTGGTCAAATAAGTTTGCCGGGAGGGAAACGCGATGCATCAGATGTAGACTTACGAATTACTGCGTTGAGGGAATGTGAAGAAGAGGTGGGCATTTCTCGTCACGAATTGTTGGACGTAGGGAAGTTAACCCCTATCTACATTCCCGTGAGTAATTTTTCTGTTTTCCCGTATGTGTTTTTCCATCCATCGATTCCACAATTAGTAAAAGATCCAAAAGAAGTAGTAGATATAATTGTTTTTCCGATTCAAGATATCTGCAGTGAAACCGCTGTTCGTAGAACTACGATTACAGTCTCTGCGA